>NZ_JAQMUE010000064.1 GCF_028330985.1 Roseofilum reptotaenium CS-1145
CTCGATCAGCTAGAAGAAGTGTTGTACCAGCGCTGCCAAACCTTATTGAAACAGCCAGAATTAATTGGAGGGTTAACCGATTTTTACGGGTGGAGTGAACTCACTGCTATATCACAACTTATTCAACGGACTTGATATCAAGTGTATGCTCAGAGTGTCCTATTTCGCTAAAATAAGAGAGAATATGGGAGGCCTCAGATGTTAGAGATAATTGCGATCGTCATCTTTTCCGTTGCCACCTTTGCACTAGCCTATCTTCTAGGGTTAATTGGTATGGCCTTAACTGCTCTTTTTTTCATCCTAGAAGATATCCCTGGATGGGTGTGGACAGCCGTTTTATTAGCCTTGACTGTAGCCACGTATCGTGGCTTAAGATACTAAGATAGCGCGGAGCGCTAGGCAATAGGCTTGCTTGTATTACTTAGGGATTCATTGTTAATTGTTCGGTAAACAATTACTAATCGGAATATCTGGGTAAGCCTGGGTTTCTTCAATCTCTAGACTTAGATCCCGTTCATCCATTGATAAATCATAGCGAATTTTTACCACTGCTTTTAACTCTAAATTCTCTACATTCACGTTATCCCCTAATGCTTGCAGTCGCAGGGCTTCTAGGGGAATTGTTTCAGACATTGGGGGCAAACTCCCATTCTGATTATTAATTAATCTTGCTCCAGTATTGGTATACAAGGGAACCCAACGATTCTCCTGCAAAGCATAGATCTGATAAACGGCATTCGCATACCGAGTCAGAGGTTTATTGACAACATTAAGTTGAATCAGTAAGCCACCTTGTCTAGCCGAAGTTAAGCGTGATAAACGCAGTTGAGTTGTCCAATCTTGCTGGGTTTGAACTGGAGAATAAGTCGCCACAAAATTAGAGGGACAACGGAAAGACTTATCGACAATCAGTTGGGCGAGGTAGGGTGGAAATAGTTGATCCGGGTATAAGGTTTCAAAGGTTTGTTTGATCTCAACCAGATTCGGTAAAGGTGTGGAGAACTCTCTCATTAATTCTCCTAACAGAATCTCTTCATAGGTAGTATGGGACAGAGGTTGAACGGGATTAAAACGACCATCCGCCTCAATGATGATTTCTTGCCCTTCCTGCACAGAAACTTCGGCTAAATTTGGTAATTTAGGATTGCTTAATTCAATTTCTCCCTCTAAAACGGCATAATGGGTTTTATTCTCTTCTAATCTCTCGAGTAAATAGGTTGCGTCCCTGACGTTCGACTGAACACTGGAAGTACATCCACTACTGCCTCCATTAACTAACACTTGTCCCTGTTGGAGTTGAAAGCATTGGCTCCCCAGGACAAGAGCTGAATTGCTTCCCAAGCGGGCGATCGCCCCCGTGTTCAATTTCAGTTCGACTCTCGCTCCTGTCGTTTGAATCCGTTCCCCTAACTTCGCTTTCTCGTTTCTCCCCACCAGACGACGATTAATCAACACCTGTTGACCAACAATTTCGGCGATCGTTGCTTCCGTAATCCGAGCACTTTGGGCAAGACTGGGAGATAAGGAAGGTTGGGAAATAATGGCTAAACTCACAGTTGCCAAAAATACCCAGATCCACCGAGATAAGCGCCCAGATTTTCTCAGTTGTCTAACCAACGCAAAAAGTTTACCGATCATATATTTGGGTTAATTGACATCTTGAACATCCTGGGTAATATCAAATCCTTAAATATTTGTATCAATTTACCCTGGATAGGCAATTGGCTCTCAGCCAATTTTTAAATGCATGTTCATAGGGAAATGATATAACAACCTAAAGCAGACGATCAACCCTCATCAAAGTTCCCCAAATACTTATCGATCAACAGTCCTAACTTTTTGCGTGTTGCTTCTGGCATCGCTCCGGGTTGAGTGACAATGGCATATTTTAAGGCAGAATGGGCATCAGAAACGAAAGGATTCTCATGGAGCCTGCGTACAGTTTCTTGAATCACTTTTTGGGCATTTTCCGCGTTATGATGTAAGTTATCCAAAATCATTTCAACGGTCACATGATCGTGATCTGGATGCCAACAATCATAATCAGTGACTAAATTCAGACTAGCATAGGCAATTTCTGCTTCTCTCGCCAGTTTTGCCTCTGGAATGTTGGTCATGCCAATGACTGTTGCGCCCCAACTGCGATAGAGTTCAGATTCGGCTTGAGTGGAAAAAGCCGGCCCTTCCATGCACAGATATGTACCCTTTTCATGTAGGGTAATGTCCGGTAAGTCTAAACTGCCAATCGCTTCTGCTAGAACTTGACTCAATTGGTTACAAACGGGATGGCCAAAGGCTATATGAGCCACAATTCCATCGCCGAAGAAGGTTGAGGTTCGATGTTTGGTGCGGTCAATAAATTGGTGGGAAATCACTAAATCACGGGGTTTTATTTCTGCTTTCAGAGAACCGACGGCTGAGGCGGAAATGAGATATTCAACCCCTAGTTTTTTCATCGCATAAATATTGGCTTCAAAAGGGACTTCGGAGGGCATCAAATGATGACCTCGACTATGACGAGACAGAAACACGACCTGAGCGCCTGAAAGCTGACCAACAATCAGAGCATCCGATGGAGAACCAAAAGGGGTTTCGATTTCGATTTCTTGCACATTTTGCAGAGATTCCATCTGATAGAGTCCACTGCCACCAATAATGCCAATTTTAGCGCGAATTTCTGTTGAGTTAGTCATAGAAAAGAAGAGTCAAAAAAAGGACTTCTGACCTACCTTATCATCAAACTTGGATCATTTATAGTGCTTTACGCTAGGCAATCGCCAATAGAGGAGGAGCGCATTTTATGTTACTCTGTAGTTCAAGTTATGATAAGCGTTCGCCAAGGGCGAAACGGAGTTTTATCGCTGTGACCCTCAATCCTCCTGATACCCTAAAACAAAAACCACAAACTGCCCCCAAAGCCGGTCAACCTGCGACTCGGATTTTCCTATCTACGTTCATTACCATTTTCTTAGCCGAGATTGGGGATAAAACTCAAGTTACAACCCTGCTGATGACCGCAGAATCCCATGCTCCTTGGATTGTTTTCCTGGGTGCGGGTAGTGCTTTAGTTTTAACCAGTTTCCTAGGGGTTTGGTTAGGTCAATGGTTAGCCTCCCATCTGACTCCCCGTTTGCTCGATACCTTGGCTGGAGGGGTTTTGTTGGTTATTTCCGTGGCTTTGTTGTGGGATATGTTACAGATTTAAGCGAAGAGAGAAGGGTTAATAAAAAGAAGGAAGGTAATCGCCGAAATTGACAAGTCAGTCCTTAAGTTTGTATTATAGTGTAGTATGATAAGAGGCTCCTCTATTTGAAGATTCATGACTCCAAAACGTTTAATTAAGATCAGTAAATATCTGAGTAAACATCTGCGTCATCAACCTGAACGGATTGGATTAACCCTAGAATCGGGAGGCTGGGTAGAGGTGAATCAACTGCTCAAAGCTTGTCAAAACAACCAATTTCCCGTCTCTTTTCTAGAATTAGAGGAAGTCGTCAAAACGAATGATAAAAAACGATTTTCTTTTAACGAAACCCAGACCAAAATTCGTGCCAATCAAGGTCATAGCTATCCCATTGACTTACAACTAGAGCCGATAGAACCGCCGGACATCCTCTACCATGGCACTTACCAGAAAGCCATCCGATCGATTCTCAAACAAGGACTACTCAAACAGTCCAGGCATCACGTTCATCTGTCCTCAGAGATAGCAACCGCGATCCAAGTTGGTCAACGGCGAGGTAAACCCATTGTCTTAGAAATTGCAGCCCAAACCCTGCACGATCAAGGCTATTGCTTTTACCAGTCGGAGAATGGGGTGTGGTTAGTAGACAGTGTACCACCAGAGTATCTCAAAATTATCCCCAACCCCAAGAAAGAGAAGCCGAAGCTGATAACCGTGTAACGGTTGATTCTTGAGAAAACGCCTTTTTTACTCGTAAACTATGGACTCTTTTTATTTCGATTATCCTCAAAGCTCTCCGAACTATAACAACCAAGCTCAAAGTCGAGGCTTATTAAGCAGTGGCTGGCGACCCTTAAATCGTCAATTTGATTGGGAGCATTTTTCCTATTTGCTGGCCAATGACTTTTGGGAACTCAACAACAAAACCATGGGCGCTATCAGTGACCTGGCTGATGCTCTAGGTCGCAACCAATATGCTTGGTGGGCTAATGTTTTTAATCTCTTTTCTGAAAACACGCGCTATAACCTAGAAGAATATTGGGACTATATTACCCCCCAACCCCCGTTTCCCGACTATCGCTATAAAGACGTACTCATGACGGAAACCCCTGTAGTACAATCGGTAAGTCGCGATCGCATTCCCATTGATTTTGTCCTCAACCGTCTACAAGAAATCACCGTCTTCAAAATCCTTGCTGTCCTCGACCAACCCAACGTAATTACCCAATACTATCTTGACCGCTATTTCTACTATCCCATCAATCGCTTTAGCCAAAAAACCGGCATCAACTCCTCCTCTAGCCAATCCTCCAAAGACTTTTGGGAGCGTCTAGAAATCCTAGGAACCGTCTATGCATGCTGGGAAAACGCTAAAGTATGGCTACAAATCGAAAACCTGGGACGAGGGAAACGGCGCTATACCCTGATTGCCGACAATATTGCCCCCCTTGTCAATAAAGCCACCTATAACCTTGCCGTGATGCTCAGTGGCTATCAAAGTCGAGTCGGACAAGTGCAAAGTCACTTTCCTATCCGCACCTTTCCCTCTGACATTCAAGGATTTACTGACCGCGTACAACAAAGCATCCTCGACCAAAAACAATTGGCTATCCTTGTCCATGGTGAACCCGGAACCGGGAAAACCGCATGGACACAAGCTGTAGCCAAAGAAATTCTCATGCCCCTAGGATACGTGATTTTCATTCTCGATCATGATGCCGTAGAAAACTTTGTCCCTCCCACCTACCTCGAAAAAATTTGTCTGGTCATTAACGAAGCAGATAACCTTGCTCAAGACCGTGCTGTAACCGCCAAGCAAGACAACACCAAAACCGAACATATCTTGAGTTTATTAGATGGAACCCTCTATCAAAGTGTCATTGATGAAGACGGGATTCAACTACAACAACGCCTCGTGGTAATGATGACCTGCAATACCACAGAACGACTCGATCGCGCTATGCTCCGTAAAGGTCGAATCGATCTGATGCATCACTTTACCCATCATTTTGTCTCCTAGATTTCTTACAGAAGTCAGGCAAAAGGCAAAAGGCAATTGAGTACAGTCTTGAATCCTTCAAAACTTACAGCGCAAAGCGCTGTGATGGGGGGATAGAGGGAGCAAACAAAAGACTCGGTGGAGCTTTTAGCTGTTCTAGCTATCGCTAAAAACAGTCATTAATGTACCTCATAGCAGAGAAAAATGCTGTAAGTAATGAGTAATGAGTAAAATATGACAGAACTTAAAATTTTTTCAAAATCTCCTGATTTGCTAAAGAAAATTATTGAAACGGCTTTATCTGAAAGGTTACGAAGTGTTGAAAAGGGTATTGAGCAAACCCAAGAACGGATTAAAGTGTTTGAAAATCAGTATCAACTTTCAACAGAAGAATTTATCAAACGTTTTAATGATAATGAATTGGCTCATAGCTTTGACTTTGATGAATGGGTGGGAGAATCTCGAATGCTAGAACATTTACAAACTACGAAAGAAATGTTAGAGGACGTTTATTTTGTTAATTGAAGATTATGTTCAGGAGATTCAAGATTTAATCGATCAACTTTGCTCGGTTCTGTCCTGTCACATAGATTGGGACAAAAGGGGAATTTATGAAGGATTTATACGAGGTCAAATTCAATTTACCGATCATTCATTACTCCATTTACGAGAATTTGTTTATGTTGAAACTAGAATTGACAGGAAAATGTATAGCTATCAATATATGAATCCAGCAAAATCAATTATTTTTCGTTATGACAACACTGACCATCATCGACAACTCAATCTTTCTAATTTTCCCCATCATAAACATGATGGTAGTGAAGAGAATGTGGTGAGTTCAAGCGCTCCAACTATAGGAGATGTTTTGAAGGAAATCGAAACACTTTTGATGAGTGATGGGTGTTAGAATAAAGTTTTGTCTTACTCTGAAGACAATCGCTATGGAACTGGGCTTACACAAATGGGGCATAATTTGGGTTTACAGATTCCCCATCAATTGGCAGTGAATTGGGGTTTAGATAAAACTTCGGTGGTAGAAATTCTAGAAATAGAAGAGGGGCTACTCATTCGTAAAAAGTCTTCTCCACCTAGCCTTGATGATCTATTAGCAAGCATTCCGCCAGAGTTTACTTATCCTGATGACGTTGCAGATTTTGTTAGGAATGAAACCAAGGGCAATGAGCTTCTTTAACATCCTCTCAGAACCCCCTAACCCTAGTTTTCAAGGGATTAATACCGAAGGCTTGATATTCGCTTTTCGGCACATACTCCTCTACTTTAACAATAAGAAATAAAGCCGTCCTTCTAGGACGGGGTTTCAGGCCCAAAATTTTCTATGATCCAGAATGAGAACGAAAGAGTGTTACCAGTACGGTTAAACCAGAAATTCAAACCTTAATCCCCATTCCTGACCCTTATCGAATTAAGGGGTCGGTGATTGCGGAACAGTTGCGTATCGTGGATTTAAGTTCGCGGTGGTGGCGGAATACGGGGGAAATACTTTCTGCTGAATTTGTGGAACAGGTGGTTACTGTTCTGAAATTGATTATTGATTAGGGTTTAATGAATATAGGGTATTTCCGGTTTCCGCAAGCGGACAGGAACACGAATCCAATGAAAAAACTATCTCAACGACTCTATGTTTAGTTTAGCCTTCCATACCACTAGCCCCCAACTCGGTTTAGCTCTCCAAGACCAAACCGGAAATACCCGCTTCCAAACCTGGAACCTCGGCCATGAAACCTCTAACCAACTACACCATTTACTCGGAACGTTCATTGAACCCTTAAATTGGCAAGACTTAAGCTGGTTAGCTGTCGCCAAAGGCCCTGGTGGCTTTACCGGGACTCGCCTAGGTATGGTCACGGCTCGTACCCTGGCCCAACAGCTTCATTTACCCTTGTTTGCTATTTCTTCCCTAGCTGCTGTCGCCTGGTTTCACCGAGAGCAACATCCAGTCATAGCTGTAGAAATGCCTGCGCAACGAGGGCAGCGGTTTGGTGCCATTTATCAGGTTAACACCTATCCCATTATCCCCCTCATTCCGGATCAAGTGTTTACCCCTGAAGGATGGGAAAAGACGTTGGAGCAGCATTCATATCCTTTAATTCAAAACCCATCGGATTTGGGTCAAACGGTCATTAGCGTGTTAGAGTTGGCACACTTAGGATGGGAAGAAGGAGAACGGCACAGTTGGGTTGATGCCCTCCCTTTTTACGGACAACATCCAGTGCAGTAATCTAGAGAAATATAGCGGTATTTAAAACATCTGTAGGGGTGAACAGCCGTTCACCCCCATATCTATCTCTGAATCTTTTTAGGGTCTAATTTTTAGATGGGTTTCAGATTAAACCTCTTTCTTGCTTTTACGCAAACCGGTCATCCCTAATGCAGCTAATCCCAAA
The DNA here is from genome assembly GCF_028330985.1 of Roseofilum reptotaenium CS-1145. Taxonomy (NCBI): domain Bacteria; kingdom Bacillati; phylum Cyanobacteriota; class Cyanophyceae; order Desertifilales; family Desertifilaceae; genus Roseofilum; species Roseofilum reptotaenium. The sequence continues at coordinate 7,592 of NZ_JAQMUE010000064.1, forward strand.
ACGGCGGCAGTGCTGGAAGGTTCAGGAACTGAAACCATTGCTTCTCCAGTAACTCCGCGAACGGCAATCACTACATCATTGAAATCTCGGTCAGAAGAGCCACCCTCATCCTTGTGGACTCCCCAGATATCTTCAAATCCCATGAGTACCCAATTTTCGTTTTCGTTGGTGAGCTGATTAAAATACTCATACTCATAGGCAATCACATGCTGGAGTTCATCACCGTTCAATGCAGCTTGAGCGCCAAAGATGTGACCATTCGGGTTACGTGCGCCATTGGCTCTAATCATGAAATTGAGTGAAGTTTCTCCCTCAAAGGTTCCTAAGCTGACTCCATCCCCTAAACTCATTGCACCGAGTCCATTGTTACCCAGAGTTTTCTCTCTATTTAGAAAGTCAGTTTTCCAGTTAATCGTATTCGTCAAACTGGTTATTTTATCAGCAACATCTTGTTCTGTAGCCGAAGCTAACCAGTTGAGTTCTTCATTGACTTTATCAAGGTCGCGATTATATCGGTTCAAAACCCACCATTGATTAGAGGGGGTATTAGCTTTGTTTTGTTCGAGTTGAGCTTTCTGAGCTTTGAGGGAAGCAACGCGAGTGGCAACACTTTGCTCTAGGTCTGATCTCGTCTTGGTGAGAGAGTCCAGTTCTCTCTGATAGCGATCGAGGTCAGCTTGATCCTCATTCATAATGCTCTCTGTGGAAGCAATATCATCAAAAATCATTTGCGCGTCTTCACCATTGGCAGAGAATAACAATTGATTCCGATACCAAGCGCCTTCATTGATAAAGAAAACATCAACTGAATCTGCTCCTCCTGTCCAACGTAGGGTTTCTGGGTCGAGTTGCAGCATACTTGCAGAAGCATCATCGAGTCGTAAGGATTCCTGCCTGACTCTTGAGTTAAAGGTGTCAAACAAATCTTGGCGATCGGTCTTTAGGTTAAAACCATAGGCAGAGGTGGCAGATAATAAACCGGTAGCGGTTGCAGCAGCGAGGGCGAGAGTGGGGTTGAGTTTCATAAAGTAAGCTCCGTTTCTGTGTGAAGTAAAATTAATTTTGTAGGGAAGAATTTGAATAAGATTTGAAGAACAGTGCAATTGTTGTGTTTCTTCCGCGCAACCCTGAGCAATTTGGCTATTACAATCCAGTTTAGGATCGACTATAAGGGTTTGTCTTCGGGAGCTTAACTGAATTTTGAGCCTCTCAATTATGAAGATTCTATGTGGCTCAGTATTCATGCTTAATGGACGAAAGGTTGCTGCGATCGCGACTTTCAAGGGAATTAGCGCTTCATTAGCATCTGTTTCATCCCTTCAGATTTTGACTGAATTTTGAGCAAAGCTATTTTGAAGATGGGGTAAATCTTGCGGTATTTATGGAGAATTGACATCAATAGAGAGGATGATTATGGGTTATACGTTCAAAAAAGTTTTTTTAGTTCTATTATCTACGGTTCTGGGCACTTATATCTGGAGCGACATTCTAGTCAGTAGCCCTTCCGTAGGTCGGGTTCGTTCTTTTGAGGATTGGTGCAAGGATCGGAGTATTTCTAATGCTCAAAAGTATACAGTTTCGGTGTTATTGAAGATGGCAGAAACTTCGGAATGTGGGGAAGCGCAGCAGGTTTTAGGGGAGTTGGTTAATCTGGATTTAGGAAATCGAGAGATCGAGGATATTGCCCCATTGTCGAGTTTGACGCATTTGAAGGGGCTGAATTTGAGTTTTAATCAGATTCGAGATATTACGCCTTTAGGAAATTTAAGTCAGCTCAGTTTTTTATTATTGTCGGGGAATAAAATTGAGAATATTTCACCTTTAGGGAGTTTAGTGAATCTCAGTTATGTAATTCTCGATCGCAACCAAATCCGCAATCTCCCCCCATCTTTCCCGAATTTACGCCAATTGACGGCCTTAGATCTGCAAAATAACCCGTTGGTGGAGAAAAAGTGCCCGGTTACTCCAGCGACGGTGTGTTTATTCAGTAATGATGCCTTGGATGTTTTTGCTCAAGCGGAACAAGCGTATCAACAGGGGAACTTTGAGGAAGCGTTGGTGACGTTTGCCCAGGCTAGGGAAGTTTATCAAGAGAGTGGCGATCGCCGCAAGGAAGCCGATAGTCTGAATCGTATGGGGGATATCTATAGCCAACTGAGCGAATATGCAAAGTCAATTACCATCCGTCGCCAAGCGTTAACCATTCGTCAGTCTTTGCAAGATTTACCGGGAATTGGAGCATCCCTGACCAGTTTAGCGGATAGTTATGAGAAACTGGGACAATATCCCCAAGCGCGATCGGCTTTGCAAGCAGCGCTGGAGAATATGAAAGAGCAGGAACAAGGAGGTATTCCTCTGGAAGGAGGACTCTATGAGCTGCCCAAGGATCAAGGCGAATTGTATAACGCTTTGGCGCGGGTGCAGAATAAGATGGGAGAGCATCAAGAGGCGCTGAAGTCTGCACAGACGGCCTTAAAATATTACAACTTGCTCCCGGATGGCTATGAAGGGAAAGACTTTGGACTGGGTAATACCTTCGATCAAATTGGCATTACCTATAACTATTTGGGACAGGTGCAAGAGGCTCAATCTTTTCTCAATCAGGCGCTTGAGTTAGGACAACAAAGGGGCGATCGCGCGGTCATAGCCAATAGCTTAACCCATTTGGGTGAAGTTGCTAGCTCTCAAGGAGAAATGCCAACGGCTTTAGATTATTATCGCCAGGCGTTAGAAATACGGAAACAAATTGGCGATCGCGCCGGATCGGGTATAATTCTCAATCAAATTGGCGCACTCTATATCAGTCAAGAGGATTATCGCCGTGCTATTCCCCCACTGCAAGAAGCGATTACCCTTTGGGAATCTCTGCGCCCTGGGTTACGGGATGGGGATAAAGTATCTCTGTTTGAAACCCAAGTAACCACTTACGAACAATTACAACAAGCACTAATTGCTGAAGAGCAAGCTGAAGCTGCTCTAGAAATTGCTGAACGATCCAGAGCCAGGGCATTTGTGGAATTACTCGCCGCTCGATTAAGTGGCAAGCCTTCAGAAATCTTTGATACTCCCGATCCACCCTCATTAGCGAAAATTCGTCGCATTGCTCAGGAACAGCAAGCCACGCTCGTGCAATATTCCATTGTGGGAGACACTCTATATATATGGGTAATTAAGCCCAATGGACTGATTGAGTTGCGATCGCAAAACTTAGAAGACTTAGGGATTACCCTAGAAGATGCCGCCGAACGTACCCGCGTTGCCGCAGTCACCGGCAGAAGTCGCGGCATTCAACGGGGAGTAAATCAGTGGGTACAAGCCACCCGCTCCGGAGTACAAGACAACCAGCTAGAACCGAGTACCCACACCCAGAAACGGCGCGTTAATCGTCGTTTAAAGAAAAGCTACGAACTCCTGATTGAACCCATTGTCGATTTACTGCCCAGCACTCCCCAAGAACCAGTGATTTTCATACCGCACGGCAGTTTATTTTTAGTTCCCTTTCCCGCATTACAAGATGAACAGGGCGTATATCTAATCGAGAAGCATACCTTACTCACTGCTCCTTCCATTCAAGTTTTGGGACTCGCTCGCCAACGGGCTAGGCAGTTATCTTCAGATCTCACCCGTGCATTAGTCGTCGGCAACCCGCAAATGCCCAGCCTAGCCGAGTCTCTAGAAGCCGAACCAGAACCCCTTTCCCCCCTCCCCGGAGCCGAAGCCGAAGCCCTTGTCATCGCCGATTTACTGGGCACTGAAGCCCTCATTGGAACCGAAGCAACCGAGGAGAAGATTACCGAGCAGATGGAAAAAGCCTCTTTAATTCATTTAGCCACCCATGGGTTATTGGATGAACTGGAAGTGTTAGGATTTCGGACTCCTGGAGCCTTAGCCTTTACCTCTACTGGAAACACTCGTGCGACGGATGGATGGCTCACCTCCGAGGAAATCCTGGATCTGAATTTAACCGCTCAGTTGGTCGTTCTCAGTGCTTGTAATACGGGACGAGGAGAGATTACTGGAGATGGGATTATTGGCTTATCGCGCTCTTTAATTGCGGCTGGAACTCCTAGCGTATTGGTCTCCTTGTGGGCAGTTCCCGATGCTCCCACCTCCGAGTTGATGCAAGCTTTTTATCGGGAACTACCGAAAACGAATAATCGAGCGGCAGCTTTGCGTCAAGCCATGTTAACCACCATGGAAACATTTCCTAATCCTAACGCTTGGGCGGCTTTTACCTTAGTGGGAGAAGGAAACGATCCCAATTAAAAATTAAACAATTAAAAATGGGTATGCGCTGCTACCATAATCTTATTATTGATTACCAGCGTGTAGTGCTATATCCATGAAAGTGCCTAAATCTGAGAACCGACAACTATTAGAGCGCTTGATTTTTGACGATCAAATTCCTGAAGATTGGGCGAGGGATGTTTGGGATATGAGTCCCACGTTGGGTGAGACGGCGGCTAAGTTAGTGGATGGGTTTGCTGCCGTGATTGAGTGTTGCTCAGATGAGAAGCTAGATAATTTGGTGCGATCGCTCTATCGTAATCAACTAGAAGAATAATTGCGCTCACCCTACCCTATATGTCACCCCAACAACTCGGATTAATTATTGGTGGACTCGTTCCGGCACTTTTGTATGGTGTTGCCGGGATATTTGCGAAAGTCAGCACTACTGCGGGAATGCCGGTAGGCGCTCATTTGATCTGCATTGGTGTCATGGTGAGTCTGGTGGGAGCCATCATGCAGCAAGTCTTACCTGCCCCCCTACCGTCAACTGGTGCAATGATTTCATCCTCTATGCTTGGCCTACTGTGGGGCTTAGGAACGGGGTTTGTAGCCCTGGGGTTAATCAAATATCAAGCTCCCCTGTCTAAGCTGGTTCCCCTCTACAACATGAATACTTTAATTACGGTAGTGTTAGCTTTAATCATCTTTCTGGAATGGAAAACAGTCGATCCACTTAAACTCAGTGTGGGCGCAATTTTAGTGATTGTCGGTGGACTTTTAGTTTCTAAAGCCTAGGTCAATTAATAATTGATTGAGTAAAACTGGGTTTTCCCTATTCCCTATTCCCTCTCTTCCAAACATGACTGAACTGAAAAACGCAACGATATTACTGACTGGTGCATCGGGAGGATTTGGTCAGGAGTTTATCAAACAACTGGTGAAGGCAGAAAGCCGATTAATTCTAACAGATATCGATCAAAAGGCGATCGCCAAAACACTGGAAACCCTGGATCTTCACTCGAGCGATCGAATTCTTGCTACTCTAGAGACCGATCTTACCTCTAGGGCGGGATGTGAGGATCTTTATCAACAGGTCAAAGCGCTCAATCAGCCGATTGATATTCTGATTAATAATGCGGGTATTGCCCTATTTGGGCGCATTGATGAAATCCCGACCCAAAAATGGGAACAACTGATGGAGTTGAATTTGATTACTCCCATGCGCTTAACGACCCAATTTTTACCGGAAATGATTGAACGCAAAACCGGGCATATTGTCAATATTTCCTCGGTTGCCGGTTGGTGTGCGCCAGGGGGGTTAACCCATTATGCCACCAGTAAATTTGGCTTGCGCGGCTTTAGTGAGGGTCTGCGAGATGAGTTGAAACCCTACAATATCAAGGTTACGGCGGTATATCCCTATTTTAGCCGAACTCCAATTCTGCGATCGCCCCGCTATGGCACTCTAGCGACAACAGTTCCTGGTTTCCCCGAAAGTGAAGCCACGAATCCAGCAATGGTGATTGCCAATGTTCTCGAAGGAATTCTCAAGAATCGAGCCGCAGTTTTTCCCGATCCAACGGCTAAAGCGATTCATGTAATTAAGCGCTATTCACCCGCCCTATTAGAGTGGCTGACTCAGCGATTAACGCAGAAAATTTCTCAAGGTTGAATGAACCCTGAATAAAGCGCTAGAGCAGAGAAAGAGTCGGTTAGGACAGCGTTCCATACTGAAACCTATTCCCCATTCCCTATTCCCTAGCACGCAGCGCTATAACTTCATCAAGCTAAGAATAATTTATAGGCAGGATTATTGTTTTCGTCCCAATAGTGATAGCCTAAAGTTTCTAAAAACGCTTGCCATTCTGCCATTTCTTGGGGCGGGACTTGCATTCCCACGACAATACGCCCATAGTCTGCGCCGTTATTGCGATAGTGGAAGAGGCTAATATTCCAGTTGGGACTCATCGAGGCGACAAATTTCATCAGTGCGCCAGGGCGTTCGGGAAATTCAAAGCGGTATAATAATTCATGTTCCGCTAGGGCAGAGCGCCCACCAACCATATGCCGCAGATGCATTTTTGCCAGTTCATCATCGGTTAATTCTAGGGTTTTAAACCCTCTCTCTTGAAAGGTTTTGGCGATTTTAGCAGCATCTTCACGGTCTTTGATTTGCACGCCGACAAAGATATGGGCAGAAGTGCGATCGGCGATGCGATAGTTAAATTCAGTTAGGTTACGTGTACCTAAACAGTCACAGAAGCGGCGCAAACTTCCGGGTTTTTCGGGAATGGTGACGGCAAAAATGGCTTCTCGGCGTTCTCCAAACTCAGCTCGCTCGGCAACAAACCGCAGGCGATCGAAGTTCATATTGGCACCACAGGCAACAGCAACGAGGGTTTGTCCTTGGATATTTTCGCGTTCTACATAGGCTTTAGCGCCGGCGATCGCCAATGCTCCCGCTGGTTCTACAATAGAGCGGGTATCTTCAAACATATCTTTGATGGCGGCACAAGTATCATCGGTTTCCACCACAATAATTTCATCCACATATTCTTGACAGAGGCGGAAGGTTTCTTCTCCCACTTCCCGCACCGCTACCCCATCGGCAAATAAGCCCACCTGCGGTAATCTCACCCGCTTCCCGGCTTTCAAAGATTGATTCATGGCATCGGAATCCACCGGTTCTACCCCAATAATTTTAGTTTCTGGATGCAGGCGTTTCACGTAAGCGCCAATGCCAGAAATGAGACCACCGCCACCAATCGCTACAAAAATTGCATGAATCGGTTGCTGATATTGGCGTAAAATTTCCATGCCAATGGTTCCTTGTCCAGCAATCACATCCGGATCGTTAAAGGGATGAATAAATGTTAACCCTTTCTGGGCTTCGAGTTCGCGGGCATGACCATAGGCTTCATCGTAGGTTTCACCATATAATACAACTTCTCCACCGTGCGATCGCACTGCGTCCACTTTCACCTGGGGTGTAGTCACCGGCATCACAATTAACGCACGAGTTCCCAAATGTCGTGCAGCCAGGGCAACCCCTTGAGCATGATTCCCCGCAGAAGAAGCAATCACCCCTTGCGCTAACTGCTCTGGAGGCAGTTTTGCCATTCGGTTGTAAGCCCCCCGCAGCTTAAACGAAAATACGGATTGCATATCTTCCCGTTTCAGCAGCAAGCGATTCCCCAATCGCCGAGAAAGGTTTTTCGCCACTTCTAGGGGCGTTTCTTGGGCAACATCATACACGCGAGCGGTGAGAATTTGGACAAGATAATCACAAAACATGGATTTGGGACACGGGCTGGAGGGTAAGGGTAGAATATTTCACTTTATCACGTTCCGATTCTCTGGGCAAAAGTGGCAACAAGGGTTAAGATTTTTAGGATAGCCCACAGTTTCCCTATTGGCCGTTGGTGGAAAAAAAGTATTTAATTATTAACTATTAATTATTAATTATTGAGAGGTTCTCTAAACAATGACATCCAAACCACTTGAGGGGAAAATTGCCCTAGTTACGGGAGCATCTCGTGGATTAGGAAAAGGTATTGCTATCGGATTAGCCGAAGCTGGCGCAACGGTTTATATTACTGGCAGAACTCTGCATACTTCCGAGGAAGGCATGGGGAGTTTAGAAGAAACCCAAAAAGAACTTGAAGCAGCAGGTGGGTTAGGTATTCCCGTACAAGTGGATCATGGTGAAGATGAGCAGGTGCGCCTGTTATTTGAGCGTATCGCTGATGAACAAAATGGACAGTTGGATCTATTGGTGAACAATGCTTATTCTGCTGTCTCTATGCTTAAGGAAACCTATGGTGAACCCTTTTGGGAGTTAGAACCCAATTTGTGGGATCGGGTGAACCAAGTAGGACTGCGGGGACATTATATCGCCAGCGTGTATGCGGCAAGGATGATGGTTCCTCGGAAACAGGGACTCATCTGTACTCTATCCTCTTGGGGGGGATTGTTGCCGATATTTGGGGTGCTGTATGGGGTGGGTAAAATGGCGTGCGATCGCCTGGCGCTAGAATTAGCTTTAGAACTTAAACCCCATAACATTACCTCCCTCTCCATTTGGCCAGGAATTGTAGGTACAGAAAAATTCACCCAATTTGCCCAAGAGCAAGCATCAAGCGAAATACTACCAGAAAGAGGTAATCCGTTTGCCGATGGTTTTAACTGGGAAACTCCCTTATTAACTGGCCGCGTGATTGCCGGTTTAGCTGCTGATTCTCAGATCATAAAACGCACGGGAAAAGTACAAATTGTTGCTGAACAAGCCCGACGCTATGGTGTAGTAGATCGAGAGGGCAATCAACCCGCATCTTTGCGGTCTTTACAGTTTATTTTACCGATGATTCTCCCCCAATTACGCGATTATTCTACTTGGGTTCCCAATATCTATGTTCCCTGGTGGATCTTGATGTCTGGAGTACTCAAATCTCCTCAAGCTTAATTCCCAATTCCTAATAATGTTTGTAATTGGGAATTTACAACACTTTTTGATGTTATGAGGTACAGTAATCGAAATTTTCCTTGAGAGTGCCTTCCCATGAAAAGCCTGAAAAATGGTTTTCCTATTACCGATTACCCATTACCGCGCGAAGTGCTGTATAATTTAGCCATTAATCCTTCTACTCGTTCCTTAATTTCCCCACGCACTCGTCGAAAAGTTTCTAGAGGTTGACCATCGGGATCGTCGAGTTGCCAATCTTCAAAAATCTCTTGCAAAACCCAATCTTGGGGTAAGTTAACTCCACAGCCACAGAGGGAAATGACAGCATCATAATCTTCAGCTTGGAATTCACTAATGGGATTCGAGGTTTGATCGGTAATATCAATGCCTATTTCTTGCATAATTTCAATAGCTGTGGGATGGACTCGAGAAGCTTCTAAACCACAACTGGTCACTTGAATTTTCTCGTTGCCTAGAGTGCGAGCAAATCCTTCTGCCATTTGGGAACGACAGGAGTTTCTTTTACAGACAAACATGACTTTTTTCATGATGAATACAGCGCCTTGCGTTCTGATAGGGGGATAAGGTGATGGGGAGATAGAGAGAGAAAACAATAGACTGGGTCAAGCTTTTCGCTGTTCTAGCTATTGTTAAAAACGGTCATTAATGCACCTTGGAGCAGAGAAAAGTTTGTATCCCTCAGTTAATCATATTTGGGAGAGAGAGTGCGATAGACAATGACCGCAAGTTGGGCCCCAACAATGGGAGCGATCCAGTAGATTCCTTGGTAGTCCCAGAGACCAGAAACAAAAGCGGGGCCGAGAGATCGCGCGGGATTCATGCTTGCACCGGTAATCGGCCCCATAAACGCGGCTTCTAACCCCACGGTTAAGCCGATCGCCACTCCTGCAAACCCCGGATGAGCGCGACGGTCTAAACCGGAACCTAAAATTACGAACATCAAGATAAAGGTGAGAATGGTTTCTAAGACCAGCGATTGCATTGCATTACCGTTTAGGGGCTGGGTGGCTCCCAGATCGGCAACGAGACCGATGGTATAGCGTAATACACAGGATGCGGCGATCGCCCCCAAACATTGACTGATGACATAGGGTAAGACCTTTTTTCCCGGAAACGATCCCATTGTCCAAAAGCCCAAAGTCACCGCTGGATTAATATGGGCCTCACTAATATGGCCCGTGGCATAAATCATTGCCGCAACCACTGCACCGAAGACAAAACTAACCCCTAAATGGGTTAACGTACCCCCAGTTATGTCATTAACCATAACTGCACCTGTGCCAGCAAAAACAAGAATAAATGTGCCTAATCCTTCAGTTAATGATTCCCGCCAATAAGGGGTTATTTTGGTCATCTTCAATTAATACTTAGCTTGCTTACGCATAAGCTCGGAAATAGAGAGGCCAAACTGAGATTGACCTTCAAAAACCGTGCCTACTTCCCCTTGATTATAGGTCACTTCATTAATATGATAAGCTTCTTCTGGTAGAGGCACATAACCCACTTCCTCAGCAATTCCTGGGGCTTGTTCTAAAAAGTAGTATACAAACTCTCTCATGGCTGGGTTGTTTTGAGCTGCCGTCAGATTAATATAGATAAACAAAGGACGAGCTAGAGGCTGATATTCACTTTTCTCCACTGTTTCCCTAGATGGAAAAACTGGGCCCTGACCACTATCGACACTCAGGGCTTTTAACTCATCTTTATTTTGTTCGTAATACGCTAATCCAAAATAGCCCAAACTATTGACATCTGAACTAACTTGTTGCTCAAGCAACCTATCATCTTCACTAGCAATATAATCACTGCGGCTCGATCCAGCACTCCCCGTGACTGCTTCAGTGAAATAATCATAGGTTCCCGAATCTGTCCCCGGCCCATACAATTTCAAAGGAGCATTCGGCCAAGACGATCGAATTTGATTCCACCGAGTAATTTTCTGTTGGGCTTCCGGTTGCCAAATCTTTCGTAATTCATCAATCGTAATGTTTTGAAGCCAATTATTTTGGGGATTAATCACAACAGTAATGGCATCAAAAGCGATAGGAAGCTCAATATAAGAGACTTTTGCCTGTTTGCAAGCTTCCATTTCCGATAAACTAATGGGTCTAGAGGCATTATTAACTTCTGTTTCTCCTGCACAAAATTTCCTAAAGCCTCCCCCTGTCCCCGAAAATCCTACAGTTACCTCTACGGGAACACTCTGGGTTTCGTTAAAGCGATCGGCAGCCGTTTTAGTAATCGGATAAACCGTACTTGAACCATCAATATTAATGGGTTGATAAGATTGAGGGTTAGAGGATTGACACCCATTTAATAAGGAGGTAGCAGCCAGAGCTAATATACAGAACCCTAGGAAGGGTTTAACTGTTTTAATAAAAAATTGCATAATTCCCCCACTCTACCGTTGGATACCCACTTTTCATCATTTCAAAAAATGGTCCAATGTCAAGTTAAGGTATGGTTAATTTGTCGTTAAAAAACAAATGTTAAATTCTGTTTCATGATCCTTATAAATATTAACGTTTCCACATTCTCTGTAACATCAAGTATTCTACTGTCCTAAACCTGAAATGTTCTGGTCGAGAATGGGTCATGGGTAAAGTAAGGAGGAATTGCTGACTCCTTGTTTAAAAACCTCATAGCGTTTCCAAAAATGGAGGAATGGGGCAATCTAAAAGAATGATAATTGTGCGTAACAATTCAGCTTGTTTAAGATTGACTTCGCGATCGTATAAAACGGTATGAGCACAAGCATCTACAATGCGCTGTTTTACTTTTGGTGTTGTGTTCATCAGTCTTTTAAGACTTCTACGAATACTGCTCAGATTCACCGGACTTAGTTGATTAGGAAGCGTTTTGCTAGACGCACCACGGAGTCGCTGCAATCCAGATTGAAATGCCTCAATAGCTTTTTGCTTATCCTTATGTCCCACCTTAGCTAATCCTGACAAAACGACCAGGCAATCGTTCCAAGTTTCATTGGTAGATGGGGGTTTTGAGGGATGGTAAGGATGGAAATGGGGCGCGAGACGATGGAATAAAACGGCTTGTAGAGTGTATTCTGATAAGGATAATTTTCCGCCAGTATTAATCAGGGTTTGCAGTTGTTGACTTAAATGTTGATAATGGTCAGTTGACAGATGTCTGAGTACGGGAATGGTTAAATCAATTAAAGGTAAACGGTAGCGAGGGTTTAAGTGTTCAAAACAGACAACAATCTGCCAAAGACGATTGAGGATTTCTGAAGGTTCGGTGGCTTTTAGGTGGGCAATTTGTTTCTGCCTAATCTCTCTGTTTTGTGAGTTTAAGAATAGTCCATAAATTATTGCCCGACAACCGCGATCGCCTGTGAGTGCTGTTTTGATCCGTTCTGGCAGTTGCCCCAGCAAGGATTGGGCATAGTTGAGATGGGCGCTGTCCGTGTTGCCAATCTCCTCTACAATTGATGCTAGATCGACATGGATGGTTGTCTCTTGCAATCCACTTTGCAATCCACCTTGCAATCCACCTTGCAATCCACTAATTCCTGGAGTCTCTGGTGATTCTAGAGCGGCGGTTCGTTCCTGTGCGGGTGGGGGAACATCCCCTTGTAATGTGCCCGCGGGCAAATTTTCCAAGCGTTCAATCCGCTCTGTCAGGGGGGGATGGGTGGCAAAGAGGCGGCTATCAAAGCTGCTGATGGCTTCTCCAAAAAATAAATGACTGGCTTCTTCGGCTCTGGGAGTTCTGATTTGAGATCCGTCTCTTAAGTCTCCAATTTTACGCAGAGCGTTGGCAAGTCCCTGGGGATTGCGGGTTAATTGGACGGCAGAAGCATCGGCTAAAAATTCTCGCTGACGAGAGATGGCGCTTTTAATCATTCGTCCGCAGATAAAGCCGATATATCCAATAGCTAAAATGGCGATACTGGCAATAATGATGAGACCTTGCTTTTTTCGATTCACTCTAGGGCCATTAGAAATCATGTATAATATTTGTCGCCCTATAATGTGAATCAATAAAATCCCCTGGAGGACTCCTATCAGATATAAATTGAGGCGCATATCGCCATAAATAATATGGCTAAATTCATGGGCAATTACGCCTTGAAGTTCATCCCGCTCCAGTTCTGTTAAGCAGCCTTTGGTTACGCCAATGATGGCATCATTAACGGTAAACCCGGCAGCAAAGGCGTTGATACCGGATTCACGATCCATGATGTAGACGGGAGGAATGGAGTTTCCGGAGGCGATCGCCATTTCTTCAACGACATTGAGTAGTTGTCGCTCCAATTTATCGTGAGTGCCCGGATGAACCAAACGCGCACCCAGACTAGAGGCAACGACTTTACCTCCACCTCGCAACTGAAGGATTTTTGTGCCACTACCCAACCCGACAATGAGCAATACATTGAAGGCAACGATTGATAAGATCTCTGGAGAAAAGAGCCATTGCCCGGTTTGCGATTCTATGTAGATAACGATCGCTACCACAGCATAGATTGCCAAAATCATGCTGATAATGGCGATCGCAAATAGGAAAACCAGATAAACGGTTTTCCGCTGTGCCTGCTCTTGATGCTCAAAAAAGTTCATCGTTTTCTAAAACGAAATAGTTGGCGCATTCTTGACATTGGGATCGGTTTCTTTGAGCAACTGTGCTGCCCGAAAATTAAACAAATTGGCGATCGTATTACTGGGGAATTCCTCACGCTTGGTATTGTAGAGCGTCACCCCATCGTTAAACGCCTGGCGAGCAAAGGCAATTTTATTTTCCGTCGATCGCAATTCTTCCATCAACTGAGCCATATTTTGATCTGCCTTCAGATCTGGGTAGGCTTCGGCTAGGGCAAACAACCGCCCCAACGATCCCGTCAGTGTTGCCTCTGCATTGCCCAACGTCTGCATCGCAGTCGGATCGCCTGGTGCTTGAGAAGCTTGGGATGTGGCACTTACCGCCGCGTTTCTAGCTTGAATCACAGTGTCTAAGGTTTCCCGCTCGTGCTTCATGTACCCCTTCACCGCTTCCACCAAATTGGGAATCAAATCATAACGGCGGCGCAACTGCACATCAATCTGGGCAAAAGCATTCTTATATCGATTGCGTAACTTAACTAAAGAATTATATGAGCCAATGACGATGGACGCGAGAAGTGCCACCAACGTCCCTAGAACCGCTAGGGTTAGGAGTATTCTTACCATAACCTGACAACCCTTTAATATGGCTTAATTATACTACAGATAACATACTCTTTGCCTAGGGTAAATAGCGATCGCGTCAATCTAGTCGAGATCCTCCCATAATTTCCTCTGTTCGTTCTCAAAGTGATATGGCACTTCGCACTCTCGCCATAGCTTACGAAGCAGTCCGTTTAAACAATTTTCTTCAACTCCAATGCCACACCATTCAACTGTTGGATACCCTCACTAATCTGTGTCATAGAATTGGCATTATCCTTTGCCCCAGCATTGATGCTAGTAATCGACTCAATAAGCTGTTCGACCGCAATTAGCTGTTGTTTTAAGTTCAAGGTAATTTGCTGGTTACTATGAACTACATTTGTAACTGAATTGTTCACATGTTCAAACGTCTGGGTTGTGTTCTGAGCAATTCTAAAACAACTTTTCACACTCTCTTTACCTTGTTGAGTAATTTGAGTTGTTCCATGAATAGCTTTTTGAATTTCTATAACCAAATCATTGATGTTGACCGTAGATTCTCGACTTTGATCGGCCAGCTTACGAATTTCGACAGCAATGACGGAAAAGCCCTTCCCACTATCTCCAGCTCTTACCGCTTCCACAGAAGCATTTAACGCCAACATATTCGTTTGATCGGCAATACTGCGAACCACATCCGAAACCTCGCCAATTTGATCGATTTGCTTAGTCAATTCCATGATTTTATTGGCCATTAGTTCCACCTGTTCCTGAACATTTATCACTTCTAGGCGAATGTTCTCCACAGCATTTTTACCTGTTTCTAATATGGTGAGTGTTTCTTGAGCTGACGTATTTGCCAGCTCTGACTGCTCTGCTGACTGAGTGTAAGATACCCCCAATTCATTAGCAGTTGTAGTTGTGTCATTGATAAAAATCGCTCGTTGTTGAGCAATTTTCTCCTGTTCTTCAATACTCCTAGAAATTTGACTTGAAGAATTGGCAATGTTATTCGATATTTTACTGATCGGATCTACTGCAATTTTATTCATCCAAATAATAGTCGCAACCCCCATCAGTAGGACAATAACTAAAGTTCCTACATGGAGTAAATCAATAAGTTGATAAGCAATAGATAACTGTTTTAACCTTTCATCAAGAATTTGATTTTCAATATCGATCATATTCTCTAGATCCGCTCGGATTAAATCCATAATTATTTTGCCTTTTTTTGATTTCACTAAACGCAACAGTTCCTCTTCTTGATCGTCTCTTTTGAGTTGAATGGTTTGCGCTAGTTCATCTAGTTTTTCTTGAGAGATATTTCTGATATTTTGTAGATTAATGACTTGCTCTGAGTTGTCAGAAATCAGATCTTCTAAGATATCAAAGTTTGTACTTAACGTTTGAGTGGCCAGTTTGTAGGGTTCTAAAAAAGTTTCGTCATCAGTATAGATAAATCCCCTTTGACCAGTTTCTGCATCGACGAGACTTTTCTCAATCCCTTTTAGTCGCAGTTGAACATCGTAAGTATGGACGACCCAATCCTCAGTATCCCGTAAAAACCCTTGCATATAAACTGAGACAATAGTGCTAACCCCAACAGTACTGAGAATGATTCCAAAGCCAATAACTAAAACTTGCTTAATATTCATCGAACAAAAACTTTAATGTTTTCGGATTTACCTGCGTAAGCGTATATATTAATCATATATCTGAATAAAAAGATCCAACTCTATTTTACCCGATCGCCATCTGTACCCGTTAAAATCAAAGTATCAATTAAAAAGGATGTGTCATTATACCTAACAGTGATGGATTTAATTTGGAGAATACTCAAATGTTGCCCATACCCAAACCGGCTTGGTTTCTTACCCTCGGCAGTCTAACCTTAAGCAGCCTAATCTTTAACCCTTCAGCCTCAGCGCAAACCCTAGGGTTTTCCTGCCGGGATAACCAAATTTGTCCTGTGTTCAATATCTTGCTGCAAACGACAGAGGTTTTCACCCGGACTTGTCCACCGACTTCTGATAATCCCCAAGACTATGCTAATTATTTAGGCCAATGGATCGATCGGATTCCCCAAATTCAAGCTCAGGTTAATGCTTTAAACAGAAATAATTCGTATACTCCTACATTGCCTTCTTCACCCAATCAAGTGGTGAATTTTCTCAATACTTGGGTGGATATTGCTAGGATTGCTCAAACTCAAGCTAATCGGATTGAGCAAACTCTGGATCATTGCCCTTCTCGTCTCCCTATTCTTCCGGATGGTTCGACGTTGCCTTCTATTTCTATGGAGACTGAATTTCCTAAAGTGTGTCAGTTCGATCCGAATACATTAACTTGGAAGTGTTAATGTTAGGGAATTAGTGCTTCGCTCTATATGCCCCTGTTCCCCATTCCCTATTCCCCAGCGCTTCGCGCGATAAGATGGGGAATTTTGGATCGGGAGCGATAGAGTAAGAGATGGACTGAGGGAATATAGTATAAGGCGAGTAGGGTTGCACCGCCTAATCCCCCGGCGATCGCGATCGCTAAGGGCGGCCAAAATCCAGTAGGATCGAGTAACAGGGGTATGAATCCCACTATGGTCGTTAACGTGGTGGCAATCACATGGCGTGTGGCTTTGAAGACGACTGAAACCGTGGCTTTACGATTACCATAGCGAGCTTCTGGATGTTCTCTCAAGGCGGCTAAAACGACGATGGAATCGTTAATTGCGAGACCAATTAATCCTAATGTACCTAAAATTGCGGTAAATCCGAATAGGGCATTAAATGCCCAGAGTGCAGATAGGGCTAATCCTACCGCAGCGATCGCCACGGTTCCAATGACGAGGGCTAACCGAAAGGAGTTAAAGGATAATATCAGGGTGGCTGACATCAGAATTGCCAAAACGCCTACTGTTGAGAATAAATTGGCGATCGCGGTTCCCCGTGCATCGGCTTCGCCTCCATAGCTGATTCGATACCCAGGAGGAAGTTGAAAGTTAATCTCCTTCAGATGGTTTTCAAATCGCTGTAATACAGTATCAGGTAAGGCTCCAGCCGTAATAAACCCTTGCACTGTGTTAATCCGTTCTCCATTGTAACGGGCAATCGTGGCTACATCCGGCACAAAGTTCACTGTCGCCACACTATCGAGGGGAAGGGTTTCACCCGTTTGAGGAGCCACCAAATTCAACGCCGACACCCGATCTAGATTTCCTCTAGTGCTATTGGATACCCGTACCCGTACCGGAATATCCTCCGTTGCTTCCAGGATCGAACCGCCGACAGAACCCTGCAAACTGCTATCGAGTTGTTGGGCGATCGCCTGATTATCCAAGCCTACCCGACGCGCTTGTACTTCATCAACGGTTAGCGCCAATTTGGGTAAGGCTTCCGTTAAATCTGCACTGGTATGAATTACATCTTCAATTTGGCTTAACTCCGCCCTCAATTGATTCCCCCACCGTCTCAACTCCCCTAAATCTGAGCCATACAAGCGCAACTCGATCGGCGCATCAAAGGGCGGTCCCTGTTCTAATTGTTTTACGAGAACCTGTGCTTCTGGAAACGTGGCATCGAGATCCTGTTGCAACTGTTGAATCGTTTGCCGTAAATTTTCCGTCGAGTTTAACTGTACAATCCCTTGGGCATACTGGGACGCATTTTCCCGATTGGCAACCACATTATAGAAAAAAGTTGGGGCGCTTTTACCGAGAAACCATTGCACCTCATCAATTTGAGGATAGGTCAAAATTAAATCTCGCGCCCTCAGAATTTGCCTCTGGGTTTCGGCGATCGCCGTTTGCGAAGGTAACTCAAACTCAATATGGAACTGATTACGGTTCGTCGGGGGAAAAAATTGCTGCTCTAACGTCGCAAAGTGGGAAAAGCCCCAAATGGGCAAAATCATCGCCAAACCAATCGTCAACCAGGGGAAGCGAAACAGTTGATTTAAAGTTATCGTATAAACCTTATCCAACCATGGATGGCTAAACCCATGTTGCAACCAACCCCAGTTTTGCGGGAGAGGCTGCCAATAGTGCAACCGCCCCACCAGAGTTACGATCGCTGTTAAAGATAAAAAGAGAGAACTAATAATCGCTAAAATTACGGTCATGCCGATTGCCCCAATAAACTCCCCTGTCCCCCCCGGAGAAGTCGCGATGGGTACAAACGCTAACACCGTCGTCAGAGTAGAAGCCAGCAGAGGAATAAACAAATGGTTCACCGTTTCTTGCACAGCTTTACCGGGTGCTTTTCCTTCCTGCAAGCGGATCTGTACCTCATCTACCACCACAATCGCATTATCAATCAGCAACCCCAAGGCAATGATAATCCCGGTTATGGACATCTGATGTAAGGGAATCTCTAAAATCTTCATACACCCAAACACCATTAATGTCGCCAGGGGTAAAGCTGAACCAACAATTAAGGCTGATTTCCAACCCAAGATCGCCAGAGAGACAAGAATAACCAGAGAAGATCCGAGGATCAAGTTACGGATCACACCATCTAAGCGCTGTTGCACGTATTTACTTTGATCCAAAATGGTCACCCAACCGATGCCATCGGATAGGTTATCCTGATAACTTTGCAACCGAGTCAGAGCATCTTCTGTCCAAAGATCGACACGATAATCAGATTCCACTTTTGCCGCCACAGAAACTCCAGGATAACCATTAATGATCGCTAATTCTGTGGGCGGATCTTCTAATCCTTTGGTCACTTGGGCAAGATCTCCAAGTCGGGTAATTTGCCCTTGATTGCCCAATTGAATGGGAATTTGCCGAATCCGTTCTAAGGAGTCTAATTCACTATCGACTTCAAATAATAATTCCGTTTCACTGCTGCGAAATTGTCCGGCTGAAACCTTCGCATCACTGGCTAGAATTTGTTGAGCTAATTCTTGAGGAGTCAAGCCCAATTGTGTCAAGTCTACTGCATTAACATCCACCTGAATTTCTTCTTCGGCCACACCGAAAATATCCACTGTATCCGTTCCCGGAATAGTCCGTAATTCGTCTTCTAGTCCTTCAGCTAGGCGACGTAAAATTGTATAATTCGGTTCGGTCTCAAGTTCCCAGGTTAATCCCAAAATTAAGGCATTAGCAGAAGGATCGGTATCTTGATATTCTGGATCGCTCGCCCCTGCTGGTAACTCCACAGAAACATCTTCTAGTTTACTCCGTACTTTTGACCAAACGGGATCGACATCGATAATGTTTTCTTTGAGGTCAATCTTGATAAAGGATAAACCGGTAGTTGAGGTGGATTCTAAAGTATCAATTTCTTCAATTTCTTGCAGTTCCTGTTCTATTTTTTCAGTGACTAAGGATTCAACTCTTTGGGGTGTAGCTCCGGGCAAGAAAGTGGTCACCGATCCAAACCGTTGAACAAGTTGAGGGTCTTCCATTCGCGGTAAGGTAAAGAACGAAGAAATCCCCCAAACAATGATGAGGATTAAGGAGAGGATGAGGAGTTGTTTATTGCGATAGAAAATCATGGGGAAGTGGGGGAGGGAATGGGGAATGGGGCAGACGCGGGGACACTCCAGACACGGGGATGGGATGTTGAACAACAGAAAGCCTATTGCCTATTGCCTGTTCCCCGAATTCTTAATTGATACTCACTTTTTGTCCGGAGACGATGCGATGGGTTCCACTGGTGATGATTCGATCTCCGCTTTGCAGGGTTCCGCGAACAAGGGTGCGATCGCCTTCGGTATGCAGAACTTCGATATCTCGACGAGCCACCCTGTAAAGATTATTTCCTTGCGATTCACCAAGGACGTAAATTGACCATAATCCGCGATCGCCAGGTAGCAGTGCAGTGGAAGGAACCCAAAAGCCTTGTATGGGTTGGGTTTCATTCCAGAGCAATTGGGCAGTTTCGCCTACTCTAAGGTCAAAATTGGGGGAAAATTCGAGAACCGCAGTAGCTGTGCGACTGGCGCTATCGAGTTCTGGAAGTAGGGTGGTGAGGGTGGCAGGATAGGATTGGTTCGCGACTTGAATGGGATAGTTTGCACCAATTCTGAGTTCATTGGCGGTGTTGCTGGGAACCCCAATGCGCGCTTCTAAGCTACCTTGTTCGATCAGTGCAATAACCGGAGTTCCGGGACTAACTACGCTTCCTTCGTCCATGAAGCGATCGCTCACTCGTCCATCAAAGGGAGCGCGAATCACACTTTTACTCACCTCTACCTCTAAACTTTGCAAACTGGCTTCTAACTGTTGCACTCGCGCCACTTGAGCGGCTATTTGTTCTGTCCGAGTTCCAGCTAACAGAGCATCTAGATCGCTTTGCGCTTGATTGAGGCGATAGCTTAAAGCTGAAGCATTAGACTCTTCTAAATCGAAATCTTCGCGGGAAATTGCCCCTTCTAAATATAGTTCTCTACGTCGTTCGGTTTTACGTTGGGCGAGGAACAGTTGTTGTTCAATTTCAGACAAAGCAGCGCGGGCAGCAGCAATATCTTCCGCTCGCGCACCGTTGCGAAGTTCTTGCAGAGTAGCTCTGGCTTCTGCTTTCTGAGCCAGGAGTTGTTGACGCTCGGCTTCTAGGGTACGGATATCTAACTGGGCTATTTCTTGATCAGTACTGATGCGATCGCCTTCATCAACAAACAGGTTAATTACCGTTCCCGATCGCTCAAAACCCAATTCACTCCGGCGACGGGCGACAATTTCACCGGTATAACTTCGTTTAATAGTATAGCTAGAAATCAGTTCTGCACTTTCGGTTTGTACAGGTAGTGATTGTTTTTCTTCAATGATCGGTTCTGCCTGGCTGACTGGAGAACGATTTAAGAGCGATCGCCCTAAAAACACCCCTAAAGGCAAGAGTAACAAGACGATTAACCATCGCCACCGCTTGGGTGGTGGGCGATCTACTGTGGCGATACCATCCTCAGAATCTTTATTGTGTTCAGCCGTTATTAATACAACTGACTCTGATAAGCTCTTCGATGAATCGGAAAAATCAGCACTCATGTTCGCCTCCCATCCTCTTCTGTACAACAAAGTGATATTCAACTTGTTGCCTATTCTCTTTCAGGTTATACTCAACTTATTGGATATGTCAATGCGAAATTTATGGCCCTTGCTCACACAATTTTGACCGTGCTTGCCCATGCTCCTCAAAGTGGTTACGACATCAGTAAACAATTTGACGAGCAAGTGAGTTGTTTTTGGAAAGCCAGTCAACAGCAAATTTATCGGGAACTGAGCAAAATGGAGGATCAAGGTTGGGTTAATTATGAAACTATTATCCAACCTGGAAAACCGGATAAGAAAGTGTATCACCTCACGGCTGAAGGGAAAGTGCAGTTATTACGCTGGTTTGCAGAACCGACGACTCCGACACCCATTCGAGAAGATTTACTGGTGAAAGTGTTAGCTGGACCTTATGGTAATCGCAAATTACTTATCCGTGAAATAAAGCATCGCAAGGAGATTCACGAGCTTCAATTAAAACATTATTTAGAAAAAGAAATCCTCTATCAAGATTGCCAGAATCCTTCTGTCGGCGATCGCTTCCGCTATCTTACCTTACGCCGAGGTATCCGTTACGAGCGAGAATGGGTGGAATGGTGCGATGAAGTCATGGAGTTTCTGGAACAGATGGTACAAGATTATAATTAATCCGATCTATTCTCTAGAGTGGTATCTGGTAGTTATTGAATGACACCTGCAATACCGGAGTTATCTTGCCCGTGCTGCCTCATAGATACTTAGATGTATAGTATGTATAGCGCTTCGCGCTAGGCAATAGGCTTGCTTTGCAATAGCTTGTATGGCTTAGGTTCTAAGGCTTCAAGCTGTACCTCATAGAAGAGAGAAATGCTGTACAAGATCTTCATAAATGAGCAAGAAATTGGAACTTCCCTTCTTGAATCAGGCGATCCTCCGATGGGTGTTGCATCTGGTCTGATTCGATTGAATAACATTTCCATTCGAGTGCTCGAATCAAGGCTGCTCCAGATAGAATCAACCCAATCAACTGATGGTGTAACAAACTGTCATGAACCTGGGGTGGTTAGGGTAATTCATCCAGACGGTTTTGAATTATCAGGGCAGGGATCGGTGATTGAAAACTGCTTAGAACTTGAAGAGTGCTATGTTACAATCCTCGGAATTCACCATGAAATGTATGAAAAGCTGTTCCTACATCACATTGAAAAATATCGAAATAATTTCAAATACGTACATCGAACTAAGCGATGAATCTTGACAAACCCTTCGGCTTTGCCAGTTATCTGGATCGTTGGATATCAGAAATTATTGAATAAGATTAGGGTAAAGATATTATGGGTAGATATATCAATTGCAAGGTTAATGATGATTATAAAATTGTCTGGAAATATGGATTGGGTACTCAAGCCTCAGAAATGTACAGAATTAGTACTGAGTTGGGAATTGGCGAGTATCATATGATTCGATATGTTGAGAATGAGACAGGAGAAAACTATGAATATATAAATTTCAATATAAGTATAAATAATTCGCCTGGAGATGTGCTTATATTAACTAGAGATGACATTGACAAGATAGATCGTCAAATACAACTCCTAAAAAAATCCGATAAGCATGGCGATAATAAGTGATTTATTGCCATGCTAGAAGCTATTCGAGATTTCATGCTTGAAAATTCAGAGCAGGAAAAATTCATCCCTGAAGGTGAATTTTAGCGTAGATTGGATTTAAGCAAAGCGCTCTAGGGAGCCGCTGGATAGTCAATATAGCCAATTTCAGCCCCATCAACTCCCCGACCATAGAATGTTTTAGGATCGGGTTCATTCAAATCAGCATCATGTTTAAAGCGATAGGGCAAATCAGGATTAGCAATAAATAATTTGCCAAACGAAACTAAGTCCGCCTGGTTAGACTTAATGACCGCATCACCAGACTCTTTAGTATAGCCCCCATTCGTGATTAAATAGCCTTTATACACTGGCCGAAACATAGGTAGAACAGGATTTAAAACCTCGCGAGTTTGCAAATCAATCTCATTTGGCTCCATCAAATGAACATAAGCTAGGGCATAGTCGTTAAGAGCCTCTAAGACATGAGTAAAAGTACGCTTTGGATCGGAATCTAACATTCCATAGAATGTGTTGCTTGGTGAGAGTTTAATCCCTACCTTATTATCTCCCCAGACTTTTGTCGTTGCATCAACTACTTCTAAGAGAAAACGGGCACGATTTTCGATCGATCCCCCATATTGATCACTCCGTTGGTTAGAGCCATCTTGTAAGAATTGATCGATCAAATAACCAAATGCAGCATGAAGTTCAACCCCATCAAATCCCGCTTGTTGAGCGTATTCGGCTCCCTGGCGAAATTGTTCGATAAGGTTAGAAATTTCTTCTGTTTTAAGCGCCCGTGGTTTTTCAAAAGCAACCTTGCCAATGGGGGTATGGAGTGTTCCTCTGGCGGCGATAGCGCTGGGGGCAATCGGTGTTTCTCCGTTTAATAGCGAGGGATGAGCGACTCGTCCACTATGCCATAACTGTAGAAATATTTGACCTCCTTTGGCATGAACAGCTTCTGTAATTTGTTTCCAAGCTTCAACTTGCTGTAAAGAATAGATGCCAGGACAATTGATGTATCCATTGCTCAATGGAGAAACCATCGTGCATTCAGTGACAATTAAACCAGCCGAAGCTCTTTGGGCATAATACTCTGCCATCAAAGGTGTTGGAATTGAGTTGATAGCCCGTAGACGAGTCATGGGAGCCATCACCATTCGATTATTGAGGGTATATTGACCCAGTTGGAACGGGGAGAGCAAATCAATAAACATGATATCAAGGGTCACTTCACAGGTAGACAATTATTGATGGGCATTGATTGAGCATTAAAAACAGCCTCTGAATTTATGGGCTGGTGTTTTATCTATTACATTCTCATTCGGTTCGATCGGATCTTATCTGGCCGTATTCCGTGCTTCATCTAACTGCGATTGCACTAGATCGGCTGTTTTAGAAGTTGTAACAAAGTTATTCCAAGCACCCTGGTAGCTGCCAGTATGTTCCGCCAGTAAATCAGCAATATGAAAACCATTCTTAACGGTGTTATTCGCCAGTTCAGCTAACACCGGAACCCAAGTGGTGACGACTACACCGGCAGCAGACATCCGCATCATCGCCGCCTGTTGATTTAACAGATCAAAGGTTGAAGATGCATCCACTACAGCATAGACATCGTAACCTTGTTGCACACCATAAATGGCTGCAAAAGCAAGACAAGTGGTCGTATCTAGGGCTGCAATAATTAACTTCTGACGATTCATCTTTTCAATGGCAGCAACAGAAGGAGCATGATCCCAAAATTTTACCGTATCGCGATCGATAATTTCCTGATCTGGAAATAGGTCAACCAACTCTGGCATAGTTGGACCGTTAGGGCCTTGAGGCCAACTGGTGGTTAACAAGGTGGGTAAGCTAAAACGCTTGGCAACTTTAGCAAGTGCAATAATATTATTTTTTAGCTTAAGTGGCTCCACCGAAGGCAGAAACTGGAAAAGACCGACTTGATGATCAATCAAGATCATTGCCGCATTATCAGGGGTCAACGGTTCGGCAAAAGCGTTATGGATAGTCATACTTAGGGATCTCTCTAAGAAATGAGTGATATCTATGTCAAATACAAACTTACGATTAAGAAAAATCTTTGTCTTTCAAAAAAGCACGACAATCATAGTGAGTTTTTGTAAATGCCTACCATGTCAGCATCCGACTTGATCTCAATTCAGCAATTTATCCACCAAGTTCCTCACACTCCAGCTCAAAATAGTGAATTAGCAGGTTGGCAAGACATTACTTTGCTCAAATTTTCTTTACCACCCGGAGGAGAAGTCGATGTACCTGGGTTAGCTGAGAATATTCTCTTTATGAGTTTATGTCCCAAGATTCAGTATGAAAGCCGGCAGGACAACTATCCTAAGCAACGGGTTTTATACCAAGGTGATATTGCAATTACGCCCGCAGGTTATTCACGCCATTGGCGATGGCTGAGTCTTTTTTCCGCAGCCAATCTATTTATTCCTCCTTCATTAATCAAGGAATGCAGCCAAGATCTTGTGAAAGGCGATCCAGATTCTGTCTATTTGATTGAACATAAAGTATTGAGTATACCTTTTCTCTCTTCGGTAGTAACAGAATTGTTGGCAGAGTTAGAATCCGGTTCACCCTATGCCAGAACCTATATTGATACCTTAACTCATAGTTTGGCGATGTATTTAGTGATGCATCACTCAAGTGCAAAGCTTAGAGAAACGACAACACTTCTGAAACCTGACAATGCCTATGTTTCTTGTGCGATTGATTTTATTCAAGATAACTTGGGTGAAGACTTGCGTTTAGCGGCGATTGCTTCTGCTTGTAATGTCAGTATTAATCATTTATGTCTGATGTTCAAGCAGTCTGTTGGTCAATCTGTTCATCAGTTTGTCATTGAGCAAAGACTTGAGAGAGCAAAGAGCTTATTGAAAAATTCTAAGAAACCATTAGTCGATATTGCTCAAGAGACGGGTTTTTCTAATCAAGCTCATTTCACAAATAGTTTTCGGAAAACCCATGGGATTCCCCCCGATCAATATCGTAAAAAAATCAACTAATTTCCATCCTAACGATTTCAGAGTATACAGCAGGAGAAGATTTAGGGAGTCTGGCGATGAAGTGCAGGCTCATAGGGAAATGATATGAGCATCAGACTCCCTTTTTTTTCTATACTAAATGGCGCTGTACGGCTTGCACCAAGTTGTCTGTCCAATGGAGGGCTAAATTATCTTGAATCGCTTCCACCATTACCCGAACGACGGGTTCAGTCCCGGAGGCTCGAACCAGGATTCGGCCTTGGTTTCCCAGGGCTTCAGTCGCGTGGGCGATCGCCTCTTGCAGGGGTTGGCACGTGTGCCAATTCAAACGAGTATGGCGGTCTTCCACCCGTACATTTTTAAGCAGTTGGGGATAGGGTTGGAAACTTTGGTTGACCAAGTCAGTGAGGCTCGTTCCCGACTGACGGACAATGGCAGATAGGTGCAGGGCGGTTTGTAGACCATCTCCGGTTAAACTGTAATGGTGGCAAAGAATATGACCGGATTGTTCGCCACCGAGCATGGCCCCACTTTTTACCATTTCTGCATGAACATGCTGATCTCCCACCGCAGTCCGTACGAGTTTACCCCCCAGTTTTGCCCAAGCATTTTCAAAGCCTAAATTCGCCATCACAGTGGAGATAATGGTTTGGTTGGGGAGTTGTTGGGCATGATGCAGAGTACATCCCCAGAGATAGAGAATATAATCGCCGTCTACCGGTCTGCCCTCGGAGTCTACGGCAATCACCCGGTCAGCATCCCCATCAAAGGCAAATCCCAGGTCAGCGTTATGTTCTTGAACCGCTGCTTGCAGGGAAGCCAGATGAGTCGAACCACAGTTAACATTAATGCGATCGCCGTCTGCTCGGTTGTGTAAACAGATCACCTCTGCTCCCAAATCTTCAAATACCCCAGGCGCAACGGGAACCGCAGCCCCCCACGCTAAATCTAAAACGACTCGCATTCCCTGTAAATCCAGGGTGTTGACCAACGGTTGATGTAAAGCAGTTGCGTACTGTTTGAGCAATTCAGGGCGATGATAATGTTGTCCCCAGTGAGGAGTGCTGGTATGGGGGTGTGATTGTCCTCTGAGCGCCGCCTCAATGTGTCCCTGAACCGTTTGAGATAATTTTGTACCATCTGAGCCAAAAAACTTGATACCGTTGTCTTCGGGGGGATTATGGCTGGCTGAGATCATAATACCGGCGATCGCCTCTGTCTCTGCCGTCAGATAGGCAACACAAGGAGTCGGACACAATCCAACATTCCAGACCTCTAGCCCTGCTGCCGTCAATCCGGCGGACAGGGACATGGCCAACATATCACTAGAATTCCGTGAATCTTGGCCTAAAATCACAATGCCAGAACTGATCCCTTGAGGACGCAAAACGTGTCCCGCCCAAAATCCCAACTGAAGTGCAAAGGGAGCATTGAGCAAGTCCCCAGCTTTTCCCCGAATGCCATCCGTCCCAAATAGGCGAGAAGGAGGTAAATTGAGCGGGTTCCAGAGGGGATTGAGGGGTGAAATTTCTGGACTACTGGCGATCGGCGTTTGAGGTTTGGATAAAGATTGAACCATTTTTAAGAACACTCCACACAACACACTATCATTGGAGAATATCATAGGCGCTTTTGCTCTGCTTATGGGTCATGGATAACCCGTAATCTTAAAAGCGCTTTTTCTGCCCGGTTTAGGTTTGCCCTATTCTCTCACGCTCCCTAACCTAGGCCTAGATACTTAGTTTTTTTCTTCACTGGCAGACGGAAAAATCCGGATCGAGCGAGTCCAGAAGCTGATTTTTGTGACTGATTCGGTTCCTGGCAGAAGTCAGTCCATGGGTATGAGTCACCTGCTAAGGGGGTAAGCAAGTTGTGGAGGGCAGACAAAAGTGCGATCGCCAAAATCAATTGGTACATTAGGGATTAACCATCAAAAAAGCCACACTACCCATCCATAGGAGTCATAACCGATGATCCACAAGCTAAGATTCGTACTATTTACCCTAGCGATTTCTGGGTTGGGCATTCCGGTCTTTGCTTTTCCCCTGCTGCGATCCTCAGTGGGAGATGCAGGAATTGAGGCTCAAAACTTGCATGATTTACCATATAACTTAACGGGGAAAAAGATCGCCATTGGTCAAGTGGAAATCGGTCGTCCTGGGATGTTTGGCATCGATAAGAAAATTGACTCGAATCAGCCCATCAGCCCCATGCGGGTGTTTTTTCGAGATGCCTTTGCCGAACACAATAAGCATGTTGACCCCCATGCCCAAAATGTAGCCAGTGTGATGATTAGCTCGAATAAACAGTATCCTGGAGTAGCTCCGGATGCGCGGCTGTATTCCACGGCTGTCGGTTCTTTACGACGCAGCGGCCAAGCAGAGGAATGCCTCGCTTCTCAACATCTGGCGATGCAAAATAGTGGCGATTTGCGGGCAATTAATTTTAGTTTTGGAGAATCTTTGAATCAAGACCCCCGGCCGAATCCTCTACTGGATGGGAATGCACTGTTAACCCAATGTATTGATTGGTCGGCACGCGTGCATAATGTGTTTTATGTGATTGCCGGGAATCAGGGTCGAGGAGGCATTTCCATTCCTACGGATACCTACAATGGGGTGACGGTGGCATTCTCGAAGCTTTACAACGATCGCTATTCTAAAATAGATTTTGCCAATATTGGCGATCCAAGTTTGGGTAATCCCAGTCGGATTATTGGCTACGAAACCAATACGAATAATCGGCGCTCCATTGGTTTGGTTGCTCCAGGTCATCAGGTTCCTTTAATTAATTTAGATGGTACAGTAGGGTATTCGAGTGGCACGAGTTTTGCCGCTCCCCATGCAACAGCAACGGTAGCATTATTACAAGAATATGGCGATCGCCAATTGGCTCAGGTGAAAGCCGATCCCTTAAAATCCGAACTTAGTTCCCCATGGACAATCGACGCTCGTCAGCAAGAGGTCATGAAAGCCGTATTACTCAATAGTGCCGATAAGATTCAAGATTTGGGCAATGGCTTCAATCTGGGCATGTCACGCACCTTGTACAATCAACAGCATCAGTCTTGGCTCACTTCAGAAGCCTATCATGATGCCCGCATTCCCCTGGATATTCAAATGGGTGCAGGTCATTTAAATGCCAGTCGTGCTTATGAACAGTTTAGTGCGGGTCAGTGGACTCCAGAGAATCCAGTTCCGGCAATGGGTTGGAATTATGACCAAATTGAGAACGCTGGCAGCTATCAGGATTATATTTTGCAAGAACCCTTACAACAGGGGAGTATGCTCAGTGTTACCCTCGCTTGGAATCGTTTAGTAGAACTTCAAGACCACAATCAAAATGAGGCGTATGATATTGGAGAAACCTTTGAAGACCGGGGACTGAATAATTTAGATGTATTTCTGATGCCCGCTGAGTCTACGGATGTACGCGATAGTATTTGGTCTTCGATCAGTGAGGTTGATAGTGTAGAACATGTATTTTATCGCATTCCCCACGCAGGCAAGTATAAAATTCGCGTCTACTATCGTCAGCAGGTGAATGAGGCAGCGCAACCCTATGCGATCGCCTGGTGGACCACACCGGCTAACAACTAAGTCAATCATTGTAGGGTGGGCAGGGTAAGGGTTTTAGACGTTGAATAATATGGCTTCTTCTCCTGCCCACCAACGACCCAGACCCTTTTTTAATTTTTAATTGAATTTTTAATTGATATGACTTCCCTGGCTCCCCCTAGAGAATTAATTCACTTGTCCGGTATTAGTTGGCAGACTTACGATCGCTTACTGCAAGAATTGAGCGATCGCCGTTTACGGCTAACATACTATCACGGCAGATTGCAAATCATGGCTCCTTCCCTCGAACATGAACGGTACAAACGAGTTATCGGCAGGTTTGTAGAAACTCTAGCCGAAGAGTTAACCCTGAACATCGAACCCCTGGGTTCAATCACCTTAAAACACCCAGATGTTAGTGGTGCAGAACCAGATGAGTGCTTTTATATCCAAAACTTAAGCACTATCGAGGGGAAAAATCGGATTGATTTGGCGATCGATCCTCCGCCAGATTTAGTCATTGAAATTGACATCACCAGCAGTTCCATGAACCGTCTACCCATTTATGCTCAATTAGGAGTCTCCGAGATTTGGCGTTATGATGGTGAGTCCTTTGAGATTTATGTATTGAGCGATCGCCAGTATCAGTTAACCCAAGAAAGTTTAGCCTTTCCTGGTATTGATATGACTGAAATCAGCCAATTTTTAGCCCAAGTGGGTAACCAAGCATATTTAGACCTCATCCAAGATTTCCGCCGTTGGATTCAACGCCAACTCGGTTAGAATTACAGCACTTTCTTCTGCTATGATGTACCTTTCGATCCCCCTAAATCTCACTTTTTCTGGCTATCGCCAACTCAAAAAAGTGAGGTTGGGAGATCTCTTGTCGCCGAAATTGCTGTCTCTATTGTGCAATTGGGGTAATCAATGAAAATTATACAATCTTTGCATACCGCTATTTTAGTATCTGACTTAGACAAAGCCGAACATTTTTATAGTAGCGTTCTCGGTTTAACCAAAATCGATCGGCAACTGAAATTCCCCGGTATTTGGTATCAGATTGGACACTATCAACTGCACTTAATGATGCACCCTGACGTAGAAATTACCCGATGGAATCCGGAAAAATGGGGGCGCAATGCCCATATTGCCTTTGAAATTGATTCCCTAGAGGAAGTGAAGCAACAATTAATCGCCTATGGGTGTAACTTTAAACTGAGTTCATCCGGACGATCCGCCCTATTTACCCAAGATCCGGATGGCAATATTCTAGAGTTACAACAAATTTCGAGATTGTCCTGGGATGGAGAGATAGAGAGATAAGGAAGATGAAGACGAGATGGGGAAGGAAACAATCCTGCTGTAGCTGAGGGGGTATTCCCCTACTCCTTTACGGGATTCTATTAAGTATAACTTACTTACAGCATAAAGCGCTGTATCTTGAATTCTCTCAGATTCTTCCTCAATATGATGATCGCGCCCCTACCCATGATGCAATCAATTCTTTCCCAATTGCCTTCAGAAGCCCGGCAATGGACTGAAGGCTTGTCTTGGCAACAGAGAAGATATGTATTATCTCTGTGTCATCTATTACTATCTGCCCCATCAGAAGTGCAAGCCGAATTTTTAGATGAATATACGGCTGATGGTATTGTCGCTAAATTAGTTCAAGATCAAAAAACCAAAGAAAAAGTTGAACATTATTTACAGATCTTTCAAATTCCTAGAGTCTTGAATGAAAAACAATTAAGGATTTATATCCGGCAATTTTATATTCATTCTGCTCACGATTTGCGGTGTGAACCGCAAATATTTCTCGAATCTGTATTGCAACTGGTTGTCGATCCACAGGAAAAGAAGAATGTATTCACTTACACTCTTGGATTTGAACTTTTGTTGATGATATTTCGCATGAGTTGGCTACAGCATGAACGACTTTATTTGATGCAAATCAATCAAGAGTGGTTCCTTCAGACGTATATTAAACCAATTCAATATACCCATAAAATCAACCATATTATTACGCCCAAAGATGAGCGTCTATTTTTTGCCAAGCGGAACTTTTTTGTCCAAAAGCCAGAAGTTTCGGATAAGAAAGCATGGGAGTTAGTTATGGCGACATTTAAGACTGAAACAGTCACGAACTTAGGATTTTCTGTCATTCGTCATCACAATGCTTTTATCTTTGACTCCGATTATATTTTCAGTGAAGAAGAAGAGATAGAAACTCCCTTAATGTCGGATTTATCTCTAAGAGAAAGCCGTAGCTTGTAACCCTGACCAAACCTTGCCTTTCGCCACCTTAAATAATTCTGGATGTTGGGATTGACGTTGCAGCCAAATAGGGGAAAAACCCGCTTCAATTGCACCCAGATAATCATCTTCGTAACTATCGCCAATATGCCAAGCTTGGTGCGGTTTATAACCATGTTTAGCGAGGGCAGTATGGAAAATTTTGGAGTTCGGTTTAGCTACACTAACCTCTGTAGAAATGGTAATCGATTGAAAGAAATGCTGTAGACCTAGAGCATTGAGAACCTTATGTAAACGAGAATCAAAGTTAGAAATCACCCCCAATTCAATATTTTGATTTTTCCAGCTTAAGAGGGCAATTTTCACATCCGGATAAACAAACCAGGGATAGAAGGTAGAGAAATAATGATAGAGTTCATTGAAAAACCGATCAAAATCAGTAAACTGATCTATGACCTCAGATTGTTCAAAGGTGGCAAAGGCGATCGCCTTCCACCAGTCGAATTCATGGGACTGTAGCTCTTGACGATCGATGTCTGGAAAGGCGGCTGGTGGAGCCTTTTTAAAACTCTCGAAAAACGTGTGATCGATCAGATCGGCAGAAACTTGAACTCCAAATCCTTGTGCGAATTGGCTATAAATTTCTCCTACACTGCCGCGTACTCCAAAGAGCGTACCCACAGCATCTAAAAAGATAACCTTTGGTTTTGACATAGTGATGCCTTTGATGATCTAATTTAACATTATCTCTTGTAAGGGTTGGGTAAGCCAGTTAAAGGCGACTTTTAATTGATGGTTTAGGGTGGGCAGACGATAGAGATAAACGAGACGACGGGCAACATGGGCCAGGGGGCCATCGAGCTGAAGTCCTAAACCGGTTAAGGTGGCATTATCGATACCAAGAGCCATCATTTCACCGAGGTGAGAATAGCGGACTGGGAGCAGGGGCCGATCGCATAAAGAGGCCCATATATTCCAGGCACAATAATCTGCCTGTTGAATGGCTGCTTGGGCAGTTTTCGGTAAGACTTGACCCTCAGCATCGCAGCAGTCGGAAAGGTCACCCAGAATAAAATAATGGGGATAGTCGATCGCCTGTAGGGTGGCTGTCGTGGTAATCTGGCCGCGAGGATTCTTTTTCAGCTCTAGACCTTGGATACTCGGCGGAATTTGGGTTCCCACTGTCCACAACAACATATTGACGGGAATCGTATCTTCTTGACCTTTATACAATAGGGAAATGGAATCAGGGGCGATCGCTTCAATGGTGGTTTCTAAATCAATCCACACTCCTTTTTGTTTTAGGGCGGCTTCGGCTGCTTTGCGGTTAAACTCTGGAGAGTTGGCTAAAATGCAATCCCCTTTTTCAATTAAACGAATACGTCCGCGCTCACCCAAGCGATCGGCTAATTTACAAGCTAATTCTACGCCACTGTAGCCCCCACCCGCGATCGCCACCCGAATAACCTCTTCTTCCGATGCGATCAAAGTACCCAAACAGGCTTCTAGGCGATAGACATCTTCGAGCGTCCGAAAGGGAATGGCATATTCCTGACATCCAGGAACCCAAGTTAGGGGGGTTTCTCCGCCCAACGCTAACACAATGCGATCGCCGTGCAGAACCTGTCCTGAGTCTAGGGTAACGTCTTGAGTCTCCAAATTAATTTGACTGACCTCTGCTTGGATGAACCTGACTCCAGTGTCTGCCAACAGCTCTGCATAAGGGGGAGCAATTTCCCAAGTCTGCATTTCGCCCGTAATCAATTCATACAATAGGGGCATAAACAAAAATCGGTCTTGGCGATCGATCAAAACGATCTCTGGTTTTTCCTGTCCCTCCCAAGACAACTCACTCAAACGTAGGGCAGTATACAACCCGCCAAAACCACCACCGAGGATACAAATGCGTGTAGATTGTTGTGACATAACAGAAGACTCGGACATCTACAAGAGAACTTCTTACAGGATACAGCGCTTCGCGCTAGAGAATAGAGCAGATAGGTTGCAATACATGGGTGCATGAGCATTAGACTGTATTACAACTGATTTTCTGCCCACTTATGCAAAAGATCTAACCCAATTATAGATAATGCGCATGTTGTAGGGGCTTTCCAGCCAGAAAGTCCCTACAGGAAATTCCGCTTATGCAAGGCTGGCGATCGCTTTGTCTACCTCAGCAACTGCCCGATCTACTTCCTCCGCAGACACAATTAACGGAGGCACAAAGCGCACTACTTTCGGCCCTGCGGGAACCAATAAAACGCCTTGTTCCATAGCTGTTTTGACAATTTCAATCGAGGTTAAAGGACTTTCTGCTTGCAGTTCCATGCCGTTAATTAAGCCCCATCCGCGCACCTCTGCAATGAGTTGGGGATATTTAGCGGCGATCGCCCTTAAGCCTTTCCGCAGTTGCTCGCCCCGCTCTTGCACATTTTGAATTAACCGCTCTTGCTCCAGAGTTTGGCAGACTGTTAGTGCTGCGGCACAAGCAAAGGGGTTACCGCCAAACGTACTGGCATGGTTTCCCGGTTCAAACACATCGCAGAACTGCTTACAGAGCAGAGCACCAATGGGAATACCACCGGCTAACCCCTTGGCTAAGGTAAAGATATCCGGTTCGATACCCAAATTCTCATATCCCCACAGTTTTCCCGTACGTCCCATTCCCACTTGCACCTCATCCAGAATCAGCAAAATTCCGGTCCGATCGCACAACTGGCGCAAGCGCAGGAAATACTCCAATTCTCCAGGACGCACCCCTCCTTCACCTTGCAAAGGTTCCAGTAAAATGGCAGCTACACGCCGTTCTGAGGTATCTAGGGAGGCGATCGCCTCTTTTACGGCTTCAAAATCGTTATAGGGCACATAGGCAAATCCAGGAACCAGGGGACTAAACCCTTTTTGATATTTAGCTTGACCGGTTGCGGTAATAGTGGCTAGGGTACGACCATGAAAACTCGCTTTTGCTGTCAGGATAATCGGATCTTCAATCTGCAATACCGTATGGGCATATTTGCGCGCTAATTTAATCGCACCTTCATTGGCTTCCGCACCAGAATTACAGAAAAAAGCGCGATCGGCACAAGAATGCTCAACTAACCATTGGGCTAATGCCCCTTGTTCAGGAATATAGTACAGATTCGAGACATGGTGCAACTTGCTAATCTGTTGTACTACTGTTTCCACTAAAGCTGGATGAGCATGACCGAGGGTGCAGGTGGCAATTCCCGCCACAAAATCTAAATACTCTCGATCTTGAGTATCCCAAACCAGGCAACCTTTTCCTTGTTTTAGGGCGATCGGAAACCGCCCATAAGTAGACATTACATACTGATTAAACTCTGATGGATCATAAGCCTTTTCTGAAACTGGGGGGGCATCGGTCGGGGTTAAAATTTCTGGACTCACAGTTAGTTCCTCTAGATCAAAAGGACACAGCATTATCAAGGGATTTGCAGTAACTTCAGTGCCCTAAAGCTAATCCCAAATACTCCATGGTAGCCTTGAAATTAAGTAATCTCGAGTTTTTGTCAACACTTCTTGACAATCAATTGTTAATTTTCGTTAAGAAGTGAGGAGAAAGGGCTTCTTATGTTACAGTGTCTCAAGATCCAGAATACAATTGCAACTCAATAGCGAAGCTATCCTATAGTTATCATTGTATTGTTGGCTCTTCTAATGTGGATCGAAAATTAAATCAAAACGTTTTTCCAGTGCATCAGGAATCAGTTGAGTTTATGAAATATTCCATTGAACAGAAGAATGGTGCTGATATTGCAATTATTGGTATGGCTTGTCGGTTTCCTGGAGCTGATGACTACAACCAATATTGGGAAAATTTGGAAAAAGGAGTCAATAGTATAAGTGAAATTCCGCCCCAAAGGTGGGACGTAGAAAAGCATTATTCTCCTATTCCTAATCAACCGAATAAGACAATCAGTAAGTGGGGCGGATTAGTTGAAGGGATAGATGAGTTTGATGCTGAGTTTTTTAGTATTTCTCCCCGAGAAGCAGGAAAAGTAGACCCACAACATAGAATTATGTTGGAATTGACCTGGTCTTGTATCGAAGATGCAGGTTACTCCCTCTCCCAAGTTTCAGGAAAAGATATCGGTGTTTTTATCGGGGCGTGCAACTATGACTCTATTCTGTTGATGAACCAAGATCAACAGAATGTAGAAGGTCATAGTGGAACAGGTACTTGGACTTGTATGATTCCCAACCGCATCTCTTCATTTTTTAACCTACATGGCCCAAGTATTCCGATAGATACAGCCTGTTCAAGCTCACTGGTTGCTCTTCATTACGCCCTGAAATCTCTCAAAGAATCAGAATGTGACATGGCATTGGTCGGTGGACTGAGCGTGTTATTTACTTCAACAACCTACATCCAGATGAGTCAACTGGGCATGTTATCGCCCACAGGACAATGTAGAACATTTAGTAGTGATGCGGATGGTTATGTTAGGGGAGAAGGTGCAGGAGTCGTTTTATTAAAACCTCTCACCAAAGCTATAGAAGATGGCGATCGCATTTATGGTGTCATTCAAGGAAGTGCGATTAATCACGGAGGACAAGCCAGAACGATCACATCCCCCAATGTCTATGCCCAAGCTCAAGTCATTCGTTCAGCCCATAGCAGAGCCAATATTTCTCCCAATACAGTATCTTACATAGAATCTCATGGAACAGGAACACCATTGGGAGATCCGATAGAAATTAATGCCCTGAAAAGAGCCTACAGACAACTTTATCAACAGTATGGAGTTAAAAAAACGGAGAAACCCTACTGTGGGATAGGAGCAGTAAAAAGCAATATTGGGCATTTAGAAGGAGCAGCAGGAATTGCGGGATTAATCAAAGTCCTATTAGCAATGAAGCACAAAAAACTGCCCCGCATAGTGAACTTCAAAGCCTTAAATCCACGCATTAACCTTAAAGATACTCCGTTCTATATGCTAGAGGAAAATCAAGCGTGGAAGCGATTAAAAAATGAATCGGGAGAAGAGATCCCGATACGTGCTGGCTTAAGTTCTTTTGGGATCGGTGGCGTTAATGCTCATGTTGTATTGGAAGAATACCGAGAAGCAGTCAAAGTTGATAGCCATCTCGAACGTCCAAAACAGATTTTGTCCTTATCAGCACAGACAGAGCCAGCCCTGAGAGATCTGGCAACAAAATACCAAACTCATTTAGAATTAAAGCCTGAAGAATCACTACAAAGCATCTGCTTCAGTGCCAATACGGGGCGGACACATTTTGCAGAAAAATTAGCCATAGTAGCAGATTCAAACAGCGATTTACAGGAGAAAATAGCCGATTTCCTTCAGAATCATGAAAGAACTGGTGTGGTAAGAGGAAAGGCAGAAAGCCAGGAGAAAGAGATTGCTTTTCTGTTTACTGGGCAGGGGTCTCAATATGTGGATATGGGACGACAGTTATATGAGACTCAACCCCTATTTCGGGAAAGTTTAGACCAATGCAATGAAATTCTAAAAGAATATCTAGAAATCCCTCTATTAGAAGTTATATATTCTCAGTCAAGCGCTTCTTTATTAGATCAAACGGCTTATACGCAACCCGCTTTATTTTCTCTGGAATACGCCCTAGCTAAGTTATGGGAATCTTGGGGGATTAAACCCAATGCAGTCATGGGACATAGTGTGGGAGAATATGTGGCAGCAACAGTGGCAGGCGTTTTTAGTTTAGAAGAGGGTCTAAAATTAATTGCCATGCGGGGAAGGTTGATGCAACAGTTACCCCGTGGTGGAGAGATGGTGGCAGTGATGGCATCAGAATCTCAAGTTAGGGAGGCGATCGCACAATCGAATTCCCAAGTAACAATAGCAGCCATAAATGGGGCGGAAAGTATAGTGATTTCTGGGGAGAGTGGGGCGATCGCAACCCTCTCTAGTAAATTGAAATCACAAGGCGTTAAAACCAAGCCTTTACAAGTATCCCATGCTTTCCATTCCCCACTAATGGAGCCTATGTTGGCACAGTTTGAAGCAGTCGCTCAGGAAGTCACCTATAGTCAGCCTCGGATACCCGTCATATCAAATGTCACTGGTCAAAAAGTCGATGCAGACATGGCAACTGCTCAATATTGGGTCAATCATGTCCGACAACCTGTGAAATTTGCCCAGAGTATAAAAACTCTCCATGAAGAAGGGTATAAAGTTTTCTTAGAAATTGGTCCCAAACCCATATTG
Organism: Roseofilum reptotaenium CS-1145; assembly: GCF_028330985.1. Classification (NCBI taxonomy): domain Bacteria; kingdom Bacillati; phylum Cyanobacteriota; class Cyanophyceae; order Desertifilales; family Desertifilaceae; genus Roseofilum; species Roseofilum reptotaenium. The sequence continues at coordinate 45,059 of NZ_JAQMUE010000064.1, forward strand.
TTAGGAATGGGAAGACAATGTTTACCAGAAGATGTGGGAGTATGGTTGCCCTCGTTACGTCCTGGAGTAGAAGAATGGCAGCAAATGCTATTAAGCTTAGGACAATTGTATGTCAAAGGTTTCAAGGTGGATTGGTCTGGGTTTAATCAAGATTATACGAATCAGAAAGTTGCGTTGCCCACCTACCCATTCCAGCGAGAAAGATATTGGATAGATCCTTCTGAGAATCAAGATCGGAATATGACTGATCAAAGTTCAAATTCACTTCTTGAACTCATTAGTCGAGGGGATTCAGAGGAATTAATTCAAGAGCTGAAGTTATCGGAAGAATTAACAGAAGATGAAGAAAAAGTATTACCTAAGTTGTTAAGTATTTTGAAAGCTAAGTATCAAAAGCACCTGCAAGACCAGGGTGATGTAGTGGGTGACTTTTATGATGAGTTAGCTTCGTTGACAGATGAAGAAGCAATTTTGAACTACATTCCTTTGCCAGGGATTATCAAAGGATTTTCATGGGTTCTATTTTTTGCCAAACTAAAAATACAAGAAAGATATCACAAATTAGCATCAACAGCCCAGCAAGAGATTAGAAATATAGCTTGGCAGAAAGTCGATTTTTCTGCTTGTCGTAAAGTTCTAGATATTGGTTGTGGCCATGGAACTGATTTAATGACTTTAGGTCAGAAGTATAATCACTTAGAGCTTTGTGGCTATACAATATCAGAAGGGCAAGTAGAATTAGGAAACAAAAAAATCCGTGAATTAAACCTAGAAGAACGGGCAAGAATTGTTAATGGAGATAGTTCTCAGGATGAGTTTCCAGATCATTACGATTTGATATATGGATTTGAAGTTATTTGTCACATCAAGAAGAAAAAGGAACTCTTTGTAAATATCAAGAATCACTTAAATGACAAGGGTCATTTCGTAATATCAGACTTTATCTCTAATGCCTCATTTAACATTGATTATGATGCTCATTCATCTTATCTGATCGCTCAACAAGAGTGGCTGTATCTATTATCAGAAAGTCATATTAAAATCATCCGTTATGTAGATATTAGTCATGAGATGGCTAATGGTTTAGACGATCCTAATTTCCCAGAGAATCTCGACTATGTATGTAGAAAAAGTAATTTAAACGAGAATGCCAGAGTCGGGCTGCAATCTTATGACAACCTCTACAAGATGTTGCGTAAGGGGCTAGTCAGCTATGTAGTCATGACAGCCCAAAAGCAAGATTCATTGTCAGTAGACGAAATTTACCAGTGGAACCAAGAAATTCTACAGAACCCCCTACGTTACTCTGATGTTTCATTACAACAATTTTTCTATGGCATAGAATGGCAAAAAGTAGGCGCTCGGCAACAGCAGAAAAAAAGACCGCAGCCAAGAACTTGGATCATCTTCAGCACTTCGGCTTCGCTCAGTGACCACGATAAAGAGGGTGTAGGGGAAAGACTGAAAAATAGCTTGGAAGAAAGAGGCGATCGCTGTTTGACGGTATTTATGGGGGAAACCTATAATCCAAAGGAAACCGGAAGTTGGGAGCTAAACCCATCTAATCCAGCCGATTTTGAGCGTTTTTGCCAAGAGGCAAAGGTTGGGGAAAGTCCGAGAATCATTCACTTGTGGAGTCTGGAAACTACACCTTCTCAACAACTCACGCAGTCAGCTTTAGAGTCAGGACAAAAGAATGGTTGTGGTAGCGTCTTGCATCTGGTGCAAGCTATGGAAAAACACTGGAACTCATCCTCACCTCAACTGTGGTTAATGACTCAAGGTTCCCAGTCAATCCTGCCTTCCGAAGAAGTGGCAATAGCCCAAACCCCACTTTGGGGACTCGGAAAAGTCTTATCTTTGGAACATCCTCAATTATGGGGAGGATTAATAGACTTAGATCGCCAATCTTCCACAAGTGAAGCAGAAATCCTACTACAAGTTCTAGAAGAGGAAGCAGAAGAAGATCAACTGGCGATTCGGAATGGAGAAATCTATGTAGCTCGTTTAGAAAGACAACTTTTAGCAGAGTCTAAACCCGTATCCTTGAGTGAGGAAGGAAGTTATTTAATTACTGGGGGCACAGGCGCATTAGGATTGAGTGTAGGTCAATGGCTGGTAGAGAAGGGATGTCAACATCTAATGTTAATCAGTCGCTCTCAGCCATCAGAGCAAGCACAATTGAGAATTGAGAGTTTACGCAAGCAAGGAGCAGAGGTAGTTGTAACTCAAGCCGATGTATCTGTGCAAAAAGATATGGAGAAGGTATTCAAGCAAGTGAAAGAAACAATGCCACCTCTCAAAGGAGTAATTCATGCAGCAGGACTTGTAGGATTTAACCTGCTTAAGGAGATGGAAATTTCTCAACTTGAAGCCATATTGCGTCCCAAAGTAGTAGGAGGATGGGTACTACATCAATTAACTCAGAAGCTTGAGCTAGACTTTTTTGTGAATTTCTCCTCCATTGCCTCAGTATGGGGTTCTAAAGGCCAAGCTCATTATGCAGCAGCTAACCATTTTCTGGATGGATTAACCGATTATCGCCAATCTCTGGGATTACCAACCTATAGCATCAATTGGGGGCCTTGGTCAGGAGGCGGAATGGCAGCAGGAGAGTCCATGGATTGGTTAAACCAAATGGGCGTAAAACCTCTAGAGCCAGAAAGAGCGATCGCCGCTTTGGAGAAAGTCTTAGCCAGCAATAGTCCTCAAACCGTAGTCGCAGATATCAATTGGGATTTATTTAAGGATCTCTATGAACTCGGAGGTAAACGGTCATTTCTGTCCGAAATTTCCCTGGACTCAGAAGCAACAGATAGAGAACGCTCTTCGGAACAGAAATCCGAAGTGTTACAACAACTTTATGAAGTTCCAGAAAGCGAACGGCTCGAAATACTGATCGAGCATCTGCAAACTGATGTCGCTAAGATTATCGGGTTATCGAAATCCAAACTTCCCGATCCCGAATTAGGATTTTTCCGAATGGGGATGGATTCCTTGATGGCGGTTGAGTTAAGAAATCGGTTGACGGCTACTTTTAGGTTCTCGATCAGCACAGCCACCTTGTTTGAAAAGTCTAATATTAAAGACTTAGCTGAATACTTGATTGAAGAAATTTTCTCTGAAGAGCCAGAGGAAGAAATTGGGGTTGAAGAGATTGACAATATCGCTCCTCCCCAGAAGATAGAAACGGAGTTTGAAGGAGAAATTGATAGTGAGCTTGCTTCAGAGTTAGAAGAAATTCAAGCTTTACTGAAGGAGGAAAGCTAAAATGAGCATATCCAAAGAAGTGCTTCAAACTTTGAAGGAAATGCGGGGTAAGCTTGAAGCGGTCAATAAAGCCAAAACCGAACCGATCGCCATTGTGGGAATGGCCTGCCGATTTCCTGGAGGAGCGACTGACCCCTCAAAATACTGGAGTTTGTTGCATGATGGCATAGATGCCATTACCCCCGTTCCTGGCGATCGCTGGGATGTCAGTGCTTATTACGATCCCGATCCAGAAGTTCTAGGGAAAACTTACACCAAAGAAGGGGGATTTATTGAGCAAGTTGACCAGTTCGATCCCCTATTTTTTGGCATCTCTCCCAGAGAAGCCGCGAGTTTAGACCCTCAGTACAGATTACTTTTAGAAGTCACTTGGGAAGCACTGGAAAATTCTGGGCAAACCTGGACAAACCTGAAGAATAGTCAGACCAGTGTCTTCATGGGGATCTCCACAGATGACTATTCTTCCGTCATTTTCAACGAAGCCAAAAGTTACCCGACTCTGGGAAGTAATAGAAGTATTGGAGTCGGTCGTATTTCTCATCTCTTGGGTTTGCAAGGGTCTAATATACAGGTCGATACCGCTTGTTCGAGTTCTTTAGTGGCGGCCCATTTAGCTTGTCAGAGTTTGCGATCGGGAGAATCCAACTTAGCCTTAGTGGGTGGAGTGAATTTAATCTTATCGCCCTTCAGCACGATTGGTCGTTGCCAACTGAGGGCACTAGCCCCTGATGGTCGTTGCAAGACGTTTGATGCGTCTGCAAATGGTTATGGTCAGGGAGAAGGATGTGGTGTTCTGGTTTTGAAACGCTTGTCTGATGCAGTGAGTGATGGGGATCTAATTTCAGCCGTGATTCGAGGTTCTGCGGTTAATCATGATGGGCCCAGTAGTGGGATGACCGTTCCCAATAGAATGGCTCAGAAAAAGGTGATTCAACAAGCTTTGAGCAATGCCAAGTTAGAACCCGATCAAATTAGCTATTTGGAAGCTCACGGTACAGGAACGTCTTTAGGAGACCCCATTGAGATAGAAGCTCTGGCAGAAGTATATGGCAAAAAACGTCCAGTAGATGACCCTCTAATTGTGGGGTCAGTCAAGACGAATCTTGGGCATTTGGAAGCAGCAGCCGGTGTATCATCGTTGATGAAGGTGATTTTAGCCCTTAAACATCAGGAAATCCCCCCTCATTTGCATTTAAAAGAACCGAATCCCCATGTAGATTGGGATCGATTACCCATCAAAATTCCGACTTCATTAATGCCTTGGTCTGACGAGGGCAAACCCAGAATAGCAGGGGTGAGTTCCTTTGGGATGGGCGGGACTAATGCTCATATCGTTTTAGAAGAAGCACCAAGAGAAGGCAATAGGCACACTTCGACTGCGCTCAGTGACCAAACTTCGACTGCGCTCAGTGACCAAGGCAACAGTGAAGATCAGTTAGAACGTTCGCTGCACATCTTGACTCTCTCAGGTAAAACAGAAAAAGCTTTAGAAGATTTAGTTAGTCGTTATCAAAAGCATTTAGAAACGAATCCCGATGTGGCAATAGCAGAGGTTTGTTATACAGCTAATACGGGAAGGCAACATTTTCAGCATCGACTAGCCGTGATTGCTTCTGACCCAAAGGAATTAGCTGAAAAGCTATTGGGTTGGAAAAGAGGACAGGAAGTCGTTGGCCTCTCTTGTGGACAATTCGATCGGGGTAGCGCAAGCTCTAAAATAGCTTTCCTATTCACCGGGCAAGCTTCCCAGTATGTGGATATGGGTAAGCAATTGTATGAAAGTCAGCCAACTTTTCGCCAAGCTTTAGATCGATGCGACCAAATTTTACAGCCCTATCTAGACTATCCTTTATTAGAAGTTCTCTACCCGAAAGAAGAACAAAAGTCAAGCTCTAGTTTGTTAGACCAAACCGCTTATACCCAACCGGCTTTGTTTGCGGTTGAATACGCTTTGTTCAAGTTATGGGAATCTTGGGGAATTAAACCCAATGTAGTCATGGGTCACAGTGTCGGAGAATATGTAGCAGCAACTGTGGCAGGAGTGTTCAGTTTAGAAGAGGGTCTGAAGTTAGTTGCTGCGCGGGGACGGTTGATGCAACAGTTACCCCCTGGTGGAGAGATGGTGGCAGCGATCGCATCGGAATCGGTGGTGCAAGAGGAGATCGGCGACGATGCTTCAAAAGTTACGATAGCAGCAATTAATGGGCCGGAAAGTACGGTGATTTCTGGGGAGAGTGGGGCGATCGCCAGCATTTGCACTAAATTAGAAGCACAAGGCATTAAAACCAAACCTCTACAGGTATCCCATGCTTTTCATTCCCCACTAATGGAGCCAATGTTAGCCGAATTTGCAGCAGTCGCTCAGGAAGTGACCTATCGTCAACCGAAAATAAAGTTCGTATCCAATGTAACTGGACAAAAAGCGGGAAATGAAGTCACTAAAGCAGAATATTGGGTCAATCATATCCGACAACCCGTACAGTTTTATCAAAGTATAAAAACGTTGCACGAGCAGGGAAATGAACTCTTCTTGGAAATAGGGCCGAAACCCATTTTGCTCGGCATGGGGTCTCGATGTCTACCAGATGTAGGAGTATGGTTGCCATCCTTACGTCCTGGTGTAGCAGAATGGCAACCAATGCTATCAAGTTTAGGACAGTTGTATGTCAAAGGCATAACCGTGAATTGGTCAGGATTTGACCAAGATTATACTCGTCAGAAAGTAGCATTGCCAACCTATCCATTCCAAAGAGAATGCTGCTGGGTAGAAATAAATAAACAGAAGGAACCTCAAACATCCGGGGGAATTACCGAGACTTCAATCGTAAAATTACTCAGTCAAGGAAAAACAGAGGCGATCGCTCAACAACTGGAAAGATCCGTAAACCTTTCACCCGAACAGCGTAAACTTTTACCCGAACTCTTAGAGGCATTAGCTAAACAACATCAGGAACAATTAGCCGCAGCAGCGATCGCAAATTGGTTCTATGAAATTCAATGGAAACCTTTAAATCGATCTGGCTCTCCAAACAATATGCAACCGAGTCATTGGTTGATTTTTGCCGATCGCACAGGCATAGCTGAAAAATTCGCCCAAAAATTACAACAACAGGGCCATCAATACAGCTTAGTTTATCGGGGAAAGAGTTATCAAAAACCAGAAGCAGGAAAATATCAGCTCAATCCTTCCATTCCTGAAGAATTTGATCAACTGTATCAAGAAATTCAAGACGGGAATCAACTGCCCTTGTCAAGGTTAATTCATTTGTGGAGTTTAGACGCTCCAGAATCTAAAGACTTAACCCTTGATGCTTTACAAGAAACCCAATTATGGGGATGTGGCAGCGTGATGCACCTGGTACAAACTTTGCTTAAAAACGCCAGCCTCTCCCCACTGTGGTTAGTAACTCGTGGCTCTCAGTCCGTATTATCTCAAGAGAAAAATATACCAGGATTAGCAGCCTCGACCCTGTGGGGATTAGGTCGAGCCATATCCCTAGAACATCCCCAATTATGGGGAGGATTAGTAGATCTAGACCCACAAGCTTCAGTAGAAGACGAAATAGAAATGCTGTGGCAATTATTAGGGAATGAGCAAGAAGAAGATAATTTAGCCTTACGGGGAGAACAGAGCTATGTCGCTCGTCTAGCAAACCAAGAACCTCCAGAATTTCCTCAATCCCTATCCTTATCATCAGATGGGAGTTACCTAATAACCGGAGGGTTAGGAGCTTTAGGACTACATACCGCAGAATGGTTGGTAGAAAAGGGAGCTAAAAATATTATCTTAACGGGTCGCCGCCCTCCTTCAGAAAAAGTCCAAGAATCCATACAGCAGTTAGAACAAGCAGGATGCCAAGTCAAGGTGTTATTAGGAGATGTTTCTATTGAAGAACAGATCGCCCAAATTCTGGAGCAAATTCAGACCTCAATGCCAGGACTTAAAGGAATTATTCATACAGCAGGAGTGCTGGATGATGGAACCCTACAACAGATGAATTGGGAGCGTTTTTCTCAAGTCATGTCGCCCAAGGTTACAGGAACTTGGAACTTACATCAATTAACTCAAAATCTGCCCTTAGATTTCTTTGTCTGTTTCTCCTCAATAGCTTCCTTAATCGGTTCCCCCGGTCAAGGAAATTATGCGGCGGCCAATGCATTTATGGATGCTTTCGCGGGTTATCGTCGGAGCATAGGATTATCAGGACTAGCGATTAATTGGGGAGCCTGGGCATCTGAGGGAATGGCGGCTCGTTTAGCAGTGGAACATCAAAATCGCATCCAGAGCAGTGGGGTAAGTGAGATTGCCCTCAAAGAAGGAATGTATGCCTTGGAGTTACTGTTAGGAAATCAAATTGCAGATCCCCCTCCAGTCCCCCTTAGAAAGGGGGAAGTTAGAGAATGCTGCGCTGTTCCTGGTCAGGTCGGCGTAATACCCGTAGAGTGGTCGGTATTGGCAGAGCATTGGAGTGGTCTGCAAAAAAGTTCGTTACTACGAGAATTATTAGAGCAGGAGGAATTGGCAGAACGAGATACACTGAAGCAGAAAGTCAAAGCCGAAATTTTAGCAAAATTAGAGGCAGCATCACCAGAGGAACGTCAAGAAATTTTAATTGAACATATTCGAGGGCAAGTCGTTCAGGTGCTAGGTTTAAGTTCATCCCAGTTACCAGAAATGAATGTAGGGTTTATGGAAATGGGCATGGATTCTTTAATGGCAGTGGAATTAAAAAATCGACTGCAAAATCAACTGGGAACTCATTTACCTGAGACCCTAGCGATGGAATATCCCACAATTGCCAAATTGTCCTTATATGTAGAGGAGTTAATGGAATGGAAGACAACCGAAAATGGTACATTCTCTGATAAACTGAGTCCAACTGATGAATCGGAAATAGAGGGCGATATATTGCCAGATATTGAAGATATTTCAGAAGAAGATTTTGAAGCCCTAGCCGCTCAACAACTCGAAAAACTAAAGAATATGCTCTAAAATTAACCCTATAAGTTAAGGCTAAAATTTTATGGAACCGACTACCAAAAAAGAGGATCTCTCATTATCCAAACAGATGTTTTTAGCTTTAAAACAAGCTGAAGCTAAATTGGAGAGGATGGAGCGCTCAAAAAGTGAGGCGATCGCAATTATCGGTATCGGTTGTCGGTTTCCTGGAAATGCCAACACACCAGAGCTATTCTGGGACTTGTTATCAAAGGGTCAAGACGCGGTTAGAGAGATTCCCTTAGAACGTTGGGATATAGAGTCTTACTATGACCCCAACCCTGAGACTCCAGGGAAAATGTATATCCGGCACGCAGCATTAGTGGAGCAGGTCGATCAGTTCGATCCGCAATTTTTTGGTATCTCTGGCAAAGAAGCACACAGCCTTGACCCACAGCAACGTTTTATTTTAGAAGTAACTTGGGAAGCTCTAGAAAGAGCGGGTATTAATCCCCAGGACTTAGAAAACACTCAGACTGGAGTGTTTATGGGGATCGGTCAAAATGATTATGCGAACTTGGGGTTGAGCCAAGTTGAAAAGATTAGCCCTTACGATGCAACCGGAAATGGATTTTGTTTTGCAGCCGGTCGGTTATCTTACTTTTTAGGGTTGCAAGGCCCCTCCATGGCAATAGATACAGCGTGTTCATCCTCTTTGGTCGCTATCCATGAAGCTTGTCAGAGTCTGCGTCAGGGTGAGTCTAATCTAGCTTTAGCTGGAGGGGTTCAACTGATTCTCTCTCCTCAAGTGACCACTGCACTCTCAAAATTAAAGGCTCTATCACCCGATGGCAAGTGCAAAACGTTTGATGCTGCTGCTGATGGTTATGGTCGGGGAGAGGGATGTGGCATCATGGTGCTGAAGCGTTTGTCGGATGCACTCAAGGATGGGGACAATATCCAGGCAGTCATTCGGGGTTCAGCCGTTAATCATGATGGGCCGAGTAGCGGACTGACTGTACCGAATAAACTCGCTCAGGAAAAACTGATTCAGCAAGCTCTGAAAGCAGCTAAATTAGAACCGGATCGCGTGAGCTATGTGGAAGCACATGGTACAGGAACGTCCCTGGGAGACCCGATGGAAGTGAGAGCATTAAGTAGCGTGTTTGGGCCGGGACGAGATCGCCAAAACCCATTGCACATTGCTTCAGTTAAAACCAATATCGGTCATCTAGAAGCTGCTGCTGGAATTGCTGGTGCGATCAAGGTCGTTTTGCAACTACAACATCAAAAAATTACCCCTAATCTGCATTTTACTAATCCTAGTCCCTATATTGATTGGGAGAATATACCTTTAAAAGTTCCAACTCAACTGACCCCTTGGCTCTCATCAGGGGAGAAAAGAGTAGCAGGCGTAAGTTCTTTTGCGATTAGTGGTACCAATGCTCATATTATTTTAGAAGAAGCACCCAAAGAAGACAGGCACACTTCGACTCCGCTCAGTGACCAAGGCAAGAGTGAAGATGACTTGAAAGGTTCGGTTCATCTCTTAACTCTCTCAGCTAAAACAGAACAAGCGTTAGAAGATGTAGTCAGTCGTTATCACAACTATTTAGAAAATCATCCAGAGTTACCCCTAGCAGATATTTGTTATACAGCTAATGCAGGCAGAGCGCATTTTAATCATCGACTCGGTGTTATTGCTTCTGAGCCAAAGGAATTAACAGAAAAACTGGTGGACTGGAAAACGAAGAAAGAAGTCGTAGGGGTATATTCTGGACAACTCGATGGAAGTAGCCAAAGTCCAAAAATAGCGTTCCTCTTCACAGGTCAAGGTTCCCAATATGTGAATATGGGAAGGAAACTGTATGAAACTCAGCCAAGTTTCCGTCAAGCTTTAGACCGATGCGACCAAATTTTACACGCCTATCTAGAAGTCCCTCTATTAGAAATTCTCTACCCTAAAGATGCACAAAACTCAACGGTATTAGACCAAACCGCTTATACTCAACCGGCTTTGTTTTCTATAGAATACGCCCTAGCCAAGTTATGGGAATCTTGGGGAATTAAACCCAATGCGCTCATGGGTCATAGTGTGGGCGAATATGTGGCAGCAACTGTAGCAGGAGTATTCAGTTTAGAAGAGGGTCTCAAATTAATTGCTATGCGGGGAAGGTTGATGCAACAGTTACCTCCGGGTGGTGAAATGGTGTCTTTGTTAGCATCAGAATCTCAAGTCAGAGAAGCTATAGGTGAGGATGTTTCCAAAGTAACAATTGCAGCTATAAATGGGCCGGAGAGTGTCGTAATTTCCGGGGAGAGTGGGGCGATCGCCACCCTTTGCAGTAAATTAGCCTCACAAGGTATTAAAACCAAGCCGTTACAAGTATCCCATGCTTTCCATTCCCCATTGATGGAGCCAATGTTAGCAGAGTTTGAAGCAGTCGCTCAGGAAGTCACCTATAGTCAGCCTCGGATACCCATCATCTCCAATGTCACCGGTCAAAAAGTAGGTTCAGACATGGCTACAGCTCAATATTGGGTCAATCATGTCCGACAACCCGTAAAATTTGCCCAGAGTATGAACACTCTAAAGGAGCAAGGGTATGAATTATTCCTAGAAATTGGTCCTAAACCCATATTACTGGGAATGGGTCGTCAATGTTTACCAGAAGATGTAGGAGTCTGGTTACCTTCTCTACGTCCTGGAGTGGATGAATGGCAACAGCTCCTCTCAAGTTTAGGACAGTTATATGTACGGGGGACTCAAGTAGACTGGTCAGGGTTTAACCCAGATTATCGCTACCAGAAAGTAATCTTGCCCACTTATCCATTTCAGCGGGAAAGGTATTGGGTAGAAACCGGAAGTTCTCAAGCTATCTCTACACCTAAACTTCATCCTCTAATTAATCGGAAATTTCAATCTCCGTTATCAAAAGATATCTTTTTTGAGTCCGAATTTAGCACCTATGCTCTACCCTTTTTAGCCGATCACCGAATCTATGAAAAAGTAGTTGTGCCTGGTGCCAACCACATTTCCCTATTGTTAGGAAGTGCCTCTCTAACCTTTGCTGCAACTAGATGTCAACTGGAGGATATTCTGTTCCCCCAAGCCTTAGCGATTCCCGAAGAAGGAATCCGAACGGTTCAGGTCGCCTTAACTCCACAGGAGAGCGACTATTCATTTCAAGTGATTAGTTTAGATAGCTCTAAGGAGAGTAATTCTTGGGCTGTTCATGCTACCGGGAAAATCCATCCGACCCATATTGAGTCGCAGCAGTCTATAGAAACCATCGCCGAAATTCAAGCTCGTTGTCCTCAAAACATTGAAAGCACAGAAATTTACCAGAATCTATGGGATAGACAGGTTCAATTAAGGGAGCGTTTTAGATGGATCGATCGAGTCTGGTTAGGAGAAGGGGAAATCCTGTGCCAAATGAAAGTACCAGAGACGATCTTAGATGCAAAAGATTATCAAATACATCCCGCATTAATTGACTCCTGCTTTCAGTCAGTGGCTGCACTTAACCTCAGTCTTTCTGAGGATCAAACTGAAACGTTTGTTCCGTTCAATATCAAGAGATTTACGTTTTATCAGCGCCCTGAGAACGGTTCGCTTTGGTGTTATACCCGTGGATTGAAAGAAGGAGAATCAGAGGATAAACTGCTCAAAGCCGAAATACAATTATTTGACCAAACGGGGAAATTAGTAGCTGAAGTCAATGGTTTTGAGGGTAGGAAAGCAACACCGGAAACCTTACTCAAGAGTCTAGATTCCGATTTAAGTGATTGGTATTATGAAATTAGCTGGGAAGCTCAACCTTTAACCGAAACTGCACAATCTAGTGAAAATGCTGGTCAATGGTTAGTCTTTGCATTGACCGATCAATTTACAGAGTCTATAGGGCAGTATTTACAAGCAAGAGGACAGAACTATATCGGGATATCCCCAGGCTCAGATTATCAGCAGCTAGATGCTCAACATTATCAAATTAATCCCACTGTTGCCGAACACTTCCGCAAACTGCTGCAAGAGAATTCTGACATTAAAGGTATTTTGCACTTATGGGGTATCAATGAAACTGAGGATTTACAAATAGCTCAAGAACTCGGTTGTGCAACAGCTCTACATTTAGTGCAAGCTTTAACGGAAGCTGGACTCAGTCATGCCCTACCGATGTGGTTAGTGACTCAAGGGACTCAGAAGATATGGGACGAAGCAGAAGTAGTCCAACCCCAACAAGGAAGTTTATGGGGACTAGGGCGTGTAATTCGTCTAGAACACCCAGAATTAAAATGTTGCCGAATAGATTTAGACCCCAAATCGAGTCTTTCTGAAATGCTCCCTAGTTTAGTCGATGAACTCTTGGCGAAGAGTAATGAAGACCAGATTGCAATTCGTCAGGGAATTCGTTATGTAGCTCGCTTAATCCGACAACAAAAACCGCAAATTAGCTCAGAAGAAAACTTAGGATTAGAACGTCAACCCCTAGAGTTGAAGTTGTCTGAATATGGACTGATAGATAACCTCAACTGGCAGGTCATGCAGCGCCGTTCTCCACAAGCAAATGAAGTAGAGATTGAAGTCAAAGCCGCAGGTTTAAACTTCCGAGATGTACTCAATTCTTTGGGTTTACTGAAAGACTATTATGCTCAGGTATTGGGGATTACTGACGTAGCTCAACTTAACTTTGGCTTAGAATGTGTCGGTGTTATTGCCTCTGTGGGAGACAATGTGTCTCAGTGGCAGGTGGGAGATGAAGTCATGGCGATCGTTCACAATGGCTTTAGTAGTTTTGTTACTACTCCTGCTGAGTTAGTTATGGCTAAACCGAAACATCTGAGCTTTACGGAAGCAGCCACCTTACCCTTAACTTTTGCTACAGCTTACTATGGATTACAATACTTAGCTAAAATTCAGCCCGGCGATCGCGTATTAATTCATGCTGCGGCAGGAGGGGTAGGGCAAGCGGCAGTTCAAATTGCACTCCAACTAGGAGCGGAAGTCTTTGCTACAGCGAGTCCTCCCAAGTGGGAGTTTCTCAAGTCTATGGGGGTCAAACACATCATGAATTCCCGGACTTTAGAGTTTGCCGATGAAATAATGAGTCTTACTGGGGGGAAAGGTGTAGATATCGTCTTAAATAGTCTGAATGGGGACTTCATTGATCGGAGTTTTGCGGTTTTAGGGAACAAAGGACGATTTGTAGAAATTGGCAAAATCGGAATTTGGGACAAACAAAAGGTAATGGAGACGCGGCCAGATGCTGAATACTTGCCTTTTGATATTGGAGTGACGATCCAACAACAACCCGGTTTAATTGCGGAATTTTCAGAAGCATTAAACCAACAATGTTCATCAGGAACACTGAAGCCATTGTCTTATAAAGTATTCCCCAGTACACAAGTGCAAGCGGCTTTCCGATATATGCAACAGGGTAAGCATATCGGGAAAGTGGTTGTTTCTCTGCCAGAAACTGGAGAAGACAAAACATCGATCAAACCAGACGCAAGTTATCTAATTACAGGAGGTTTAGGGGCTTTAGGTTTGGAAGTCGCCCAATGGATGGTATCCGAAGGAGCCAAGCATATCGTATTAACGGGGCGAAGAAGTCCGAATGAAACGGCACAAAACGCGATCGAGCAGTTAGAAGCAGCAGGAGCATCGGTCAGTGTTTTATTAGGGGATATTTCTACTCAAGAGTCTGTAATGAACATCTTAGAAGAAATATCGACTTCGCTACCTCCGCTCAAAGGAGTGATTCATGCTGCTGGGGTGTTGGATGATGGGGTATTACAAAAGATGAGCTGGGAGAAATTTATGAACGTGATGGCTCCCAAGATGTCAGGAACCTGGTATTTACATGAACTGACTCAGAATTTACCTTTAGATTTCTTTGTGTGTTTCTCGTCAATGGCTTCGATGTTGGGCAATTTTGGCCAAGGCAATTATGCTGCGGCGAATGGTTTTATGGATGCAATCGCTCACTATCGCCAAGGTCAGGGTTTACCCGGATTGAGTATTAACTGGGGAGCCTGGGCAACAGCAGGAATGGCGGCTCGTTTGGCCAGGGAACATCAAAATCGAATGCACAGTAGCGGAGTAGTGGCAATTAAACCGGAATTAGGAATGCAAGCATTGGGTTCATTGTTGTCAGGATCTCAAAGCCAAGTCGGGGTGTTTCCGGTGAATTGGCAGGAGTTTTTTAGACAGATGCCAGGATTGGCAAAACTCCCATTTTTAGAAGCGTTTACCACAAAATCAGGAGAACCGGATCAGAACTCTCGGATTTTAGAACAGCTCGATCTTGCTTCCGATCGTGAACAAGAAACAGTATTGACCGCTTATCTCCAAACCAAAATTGCTCATATTATGGGGATGACGGTTTCTCAAATAGAGTTACAAAAATCTCTAACTATGATGGGACTTGATTCATTGATGGCTGTGGAATTGCGAAATCAGGTTCAAACTGAGCTTTTAGTCGATATTCCAGCGACCCGATTTATGGAAGGAATTACGATTGAGCTTCTAGCAACTGAGATTCAGCAACAACGGATTCAAACAGATAACCAGCCAAGGATTGAATCGAGTAAGGAAGAGCAACCGGATGAAAATAAAGAGAGTAATTGGATAGAGGTGGAACTATGAACTTAGTGGAGTTTTTACAAGATCTATCTCTCAAAGGGGTCAAGTTATGGTGTGCTGGTGACAAACTGCGTACTGGAGGTTCCCAAGAGGTATTAACCCCTGATGTTATTGCTCAACTGAAGCAGTACAAAACTCAAATTGTGCAGTTATTGCGGGAACAGCCCAATTTATTGCAGGTCTATCCTCTATCTTACGGTCAAAGAGGTCTCAGATTTTTATGGGAACTTGCCCCACAAAGCTATACTTACAATTTGTCATTTGCGGTTCGTATTTATTCTCCGGTAGATCTGGCTATTTTGCAGCAAACTTTTGAGGGATTAAGACACCGCCATCCCATGCTGCAAAGTACGTTCCCCAAATTGGCTCAAGACATGGTTCGACAAGTCCATCACAATCAATCCTTAGATTTCTTGGAGATTGATGCTTCGAGTTGGAATGAGGATGAGTTGTATGCAAACGTTCTTCAAACTCATCGTCAACCCTTCGATCTGGAGACCAAACCCGTCATGCGAATCAGGTGGTTTAGCCACTCGCCACAAGACTCTATCCTGTTGTTGACCATACATCATATTGCTTGGGATGGTTGGTCAATGAGTTCTATTGTCAAAGAGCTACCAGAACTGTACGAAGCTCAACAGACAGGTGTTGAAATATCTCTGCCTTCAATAGATAACTCTTACCAAGATTATGTGAGTTGGCAAAGGGATTTATTAGCTGGAACTGAAGGAGAGCGCCTCTGGAGTTATTGGCAACAAAAACTGGGAGGGGATTTGCCGGTCTTGAATTTACTGACCGATAAACCGCGACCTCCCATACAAACCTATAACGGTGCTGCTTATCCTTTCAATTTGCCTCAAGAACTGACTGAAAACCTGAAAGCACTCGCTCAGGAGGAAGGGGCGACTCTTTATATGGTTCTCTTGGCCGCTTTTCAAATTCTTCTATCTCGTTACACCAGTCAAGAAGATATTTTGGTCGGCTCTCCTACTTTTGGTCGGTCTAAACCTGAGTTTGTACCGATTGTTGGGTACTTTGTCGATCAAGTTGTGATGAGGGGAAGTCTTTCCGGAAATCCTTGTTTCAAAGACTTCCTGTCTCAGGTGCGCCAAACGGTTATTGAGGCCTTAGCTCATCAAGATTATCCTTTTTCTTTGTTAGTCCAGCGATTAAATGTAGAGCAAGATTCGAGTCGCTCCCCTCTTTTTCAAGCTTACTTTATGCTGCAAAATTTTCAAGGCGCTCAAACGGTACAAAAGCTGTTATCTAGCCGAAAGAAAACTGTAGTCAATTGGGGAAAATGGAACGTGGAGCCGTTTGCATTGGCTCAGTATGAAAGTCTGTTTGATTTGACTTTAGAAATGATTGAGGAAGATTCATCTATGATGGGATTCTTCAAATACAATACAGATCTATTTGATGAGCAAACGATTGTGAGGATGGCTAGCCATTATCAGGCGTTGTTAGCTGGAATTGTTCATCATCCCGAGCAAAATGTGGGGCAACTGCCTTTGTTGCCGGAGGCACAACAGCACCTGTTACTTGAGCAATGGAATAACACGGCTACGGAATATCCACAGGATCGCTGTATTCATCAGTTGTTTGAAGAGCAGGTTAAGCGCACTCCGGATGCTGTGGCAGTGATTTTTGGCGATCGCCGGTTGACTTATCAAGATTTGAATGAACGCGCTAATCAGTTAGCCCATTATCTGCAAAGTTTGGACGTAAGAGCAGAAGTCCTAGTCGGTTTATGTATCGATCGCTCTATAGAAATGTTAGTGGGACTTTTGGGGATACTGAAGGCTGGAGGCGCTTATGTCCCAATCGATCCGAGTTATCCGCAGCAACGGTTAGCTTATATGTTAGAAGATTCTGCTGTGCCGGTTTTGCTAACCACTGAGTCATTGTTAGAGCTTATACCAGAACATCAGGCTAAAATGGTCTGTTTGGATAGGGATTGGCCGGCGATCGCATCATATCCTGAGCAAAATCCCACCAGCGCAGTGGCTCCAGAGAATCGAGCTTATGTTATTTATACTTCTGGCTCGACAGGTAAACCTAAAGGAGTTCAAATCTGTCATCAGTCTCTCGTCAATTTCCTCGTATCCATGAACCATTATCTGGAATTGACAAGAGTCGATACGTTTAACGCCATTACAACCATCTCATTTGATATTGCAGCATTAGAACTTTATCTGCCCCTCATCGTAGGCGCATCAGTCGTATTAGTTCCCCGTGAAATTGCCATAGATGGCAACAGGCTCTTACCCCAGTTATTAGAATCTGGAGCCACAGTGATGCAGGCAACCCCTGCTACTTGGAAAATGCTATTAATGGCAGGTTTAGCCAATCACAAGCTGGACGCGAAATTATTGTCTGGAGGTGAAGCTTTACCTGCCCAATTGGCGGATCAACTCCGAGAGATAGCTAAGGAAGTCTGGAATCTTTATGGTCCTACGGAAACGACAATCTGGTCAACCATTTATAAGGTAGGCGATCGGCTAAAGCCAACAGAAGAGAGTTCGGTGATTACACCCATTGGTTGTCCCATTGGTAATACCGAAATTTATATCCTAGACAGTTATCACCAACCTACCCCTATTGGTGTACCGGGGGAACTCCATATCGGTGGAGTCGGTTTGGCTCGTGGCTATCTTAACCGCCCCGAATTAACTCAAGAGAAATTTATTCCTAACCCTTTTGAGGGTTTGCACATTCACAATCAAAGCTCAAGATTGTATAAAACCGGCGATTTAGCTCGATATTTACCGGATGGAACTATTGATTATCTAGGTCGAATAGATAACCAAGTCAAGATTCGAGGGTTCCGTATTGAACTCGGAGAAATTGAATCAACCTTGACTCAGCACCCAGAGGTGCAAGAAGCAGTCGTCATTACCGATCGCGATCGCTTGAGTGACAAGCCCTTGATCGCCTATATTGTTCCCAACTTCCAAGGTCAAGACCCAAGTTCTCGTGACTCTATCAATCAAGCTCACCGCGATCGCATATTACAATGGCAACAACTCAGGAATAATATCTATCAACAGACCACCATTGATGGAGCCTCAAATTTCAACCCTCTGATTTGGAGAGATAGTTATACTGGTCAGCCCATCCCTGAACAAGAGATGTCTCAATGGTTAAATTATACCATTGAGCGCATCCTCGATTTCAAACCCGATCGCATCCTAGAGATCGGTTGTGGTACGGGTCTGTTGCTCTTTAAGATTGCTCCCCACACTTCCAACTATTGTGCTACCGATATTTCCGACAAAGCGATTTCTTATATTGAACAGCACTTGGAAACCCTAGAGGGCAATGGGTCTCATGTTAAACTCTACAACCAACCTGCCCATGATTTTCAATCCGTGGAGCAAGAATCCTTCGATGCTGTAATCCTTAACTCAGTTATCCAATATTTTCCCAGTATTGAATACTTAGTAGAAGTATTAGAAAATGCAATCAAATTAGTCGAACCTGGGGGTCAAATCTTTATCGGAGATGTGCGAAGTCTACGACTACTAGAAACCTTCCATACTGATATATTATTGAGCCAAGCTGCTGACGATCTAACCCTAGAAGATTTATGGGATCGAGTACAAAAAAAATTAAAAGAAGAAGAGGAATTGGTAATCGATCCAACCTTTTTCCAAGCGCTACAGCAGCATTTACCCCAGATTAGTCAGGTAGAGATTCAACTCAAGCGCGGTCGTACCCATAATGAAATGACCACGTTTCGCTATGATGTGATTCTTCATATAGAAAAGGACGTTTTGTCCTCCAGTAGCGGCCCTCAATTGCTCAATTGGCAACAGGAGCAACTAACCTTACCCTCTATCGAGCACATTTTGGCACAAAAGCAGCCAGAGATGCTGATCGTCAAAAATGTTCCCAATGCACGCCTCCAATCTCCAATCAAGCTCAAGCAACTCTTGACCAGAAAAGATCAATTGATTAAGGTCGGAGAACTCCGAAAAACCTTAGAAAAAAACACTCTAGAAACAGGAATAGATCCTGAAGATTTTTGGAGCTTGAGTGATGAGTTAGATTATCGCATCTACATTACGTGGTCAGATCTTGAGACCCCTGATTGCTATGATGTTATATGTTGGAAAAAATCATCAGCACTAATTGAGAATCGATTCCCGTCCATACCGAGAGAAAAGTGCGAGCCAAAATCTTGGACACTTTACGGCAACAATCCTTTACAACAGAATTTATCTCAGCAGCTCGTTCCTAAACTACGAACTTTTCTGGAAAAGCTTCTACCTCAGTATATGGTTCCCTCAGCTTTTGTACTGTTAGAGTCTCTGCCCTTGACCCCCAACGGCAAAGTAGACCGTAAAAAATTCCCCAGCTCCAAGATAAACAATCGGTCTTATACTGAATATGTCGTCCCCAAATCGGAAATAGAACAACAGATTGCTAAAGTTTGGCAAGATGTGCTTCAACTGGAAAAAGTAGGAATTTATGATAATTTTTTTGAAGTGGGAGGAAATTCCTTGCTATTGATACAAGTAAGTGCTATACTTCAAGAAATATTTAAGACCAAACTCCAAGTAGTCGATCTTTTAAAATATCCAACAATTTATCATTTGAGTCAGTATATAAAAGGTGAAAGTATTAGCGATTATGACTCGAAGAAAGCCCGCAATATTCGTAATACCAACTTAAAAGAAGGTAAAAATATGATGAAACAAAGACTAGAACGGAGACAAGAGCATCGTTCTCGACCTCAGTCTAAGGATTAATGCAAGTATTGAACACGCAGTGTTGATGAATGGATTGAAATTAGTAAGACAAGTGAGGAGCCAGAAATGAATCTACAAGATGAAGCCAATTCAGTAGATGATCTAGGTATAGCCATTATTGCCCTGTCCGGTCGTTTTCCAAAAGCTCAAGACCTCAATCAATTTTGGCAGAATCTTAAGGATGGTGTTGAATCTATTTCTTTTTTCTCAGATCAAGAATTACTAAAGTCTGGTATTAAAGCTGAATTACTCGACGATCCTAACTATGTAAAAGCTCGTGCTATGATGTCAGACATCGATATGTTTGATGCTAATTTCTTTAGCTACAGTCGCAAGGAAGCTGAATACATAGACCCGCAACAGCGTTTGTTTCTTGAATGTGCTTGGGAAACGATAGAAAGGGGAGGTTACAATCCAGAGACCTATGAAGGTTTAATTGGAGTTTATGCTGGTCTTGGCATGAACCACTACTTATTAAAGAATCTTTATCCAAACCACGATTCTAATAATCCATCAAACTCTTATCAGTTAATGATTAACAGTGATAAGGATTTCCTGGCCACTCGTGTCGCTTACAAGCTAAATTTAAGAGGCCCTGCAATCAACGTTCAAACAGCTTGCTCAACTTCATTGGTTGCAGTCCACATGGCTTGTCAAAGCTTGCTCAATGGGGAATGCGATCTCGCTCTTGCTGGTGGTGTCTCTATCCAGGTTCCGCAGAAAGCTGGACATTTATATCGAGAGGGGATGATCTTCTCTCCTGATGGGCACTGTCGAACATTTGATGCGAAAGCCAAAGGTACAATACCCGGTGATGGTGTGGGCATTATACTTCTCAAGCGCCTTAATGAGGCGATCGCCGACGGAGATTCTATCCAGGCCATAATCAAAGGATCGTCAATTAATAACGATGGCTCCTTAAAAGTCGGCTACACCGCACCTAGCATAGAAGGTCAAGCAGCAGTTATTTCAGAGGCTCATGCTGTTGCTGGAGTAGATCCAGAAACCATCTCATACATAGAAGCTCATGGCACAGGGACAGAGCTGGGAGATCCAGTAGAAATTGCAGCTCTGAGCCAGGCTTTTAGGTATAGTACAGACAAGAAAGGTTTCTGTGCCATTGGTTCCCTAAAAAGCAATATGGGTCATTTAGATGCAGCCGCAGGAGTAGCCGGACTGATCAAAACCGTTTTAGCTCTCAAACACAAATTGCTACCACAAACGCTACATTTTGAACAACCCAACCCTAAAATAGATTTTGCGAATAGTCCACTCTATGTTAATACCACTCTTTCTGAGTGGAAAACCAATGGAACTCCTCGTAGAGCAGGGGTTAGTTCCTTTGGTATTGGAGGAACTAACGCTCATGTAATCTTGGAAGAAGCTCCAGAACCAATTAAGAAAGAAAATTCCCCAGAACGTCCGGTTCATTGTTTAACCCTCTCAGCCAAAACTCCAGAAGCACTAGAACAACTGGTAGCCCGTTATCAAAACACTATAGAAACTCATCAAGAATTAGAAATTGCAGACATTTGCTATACTGCAAATACAGGACGTAAACACTTCAATCATCGTCTAGCTACTATTGCAGCAACCGAGCAAGAATTACTAGAAAAAATCAAATCTTACCAACGAAAAGAACACGGAATAGAAGGATTTTATGGAGAGTTACCCAATAGTAAGATCATAAAAATTGCATTTCTATTTACAGGTCAAGGTTCCCAATATATCAACATGGGAAGGCAACTCTATGAAAAAGCACCGACTTTCCGTCAAGCTTTAGAGCAATGTGACCAAATTCTTCAACCCTATTTGGAGACATCCATATTAGAAATTATTTACCCCAAAGATGCACAAAAATCAAGTCTTTTAGACCAAACAGCTTATACCCAACCTGCCCTATTTGCTTTGGAATACGCCCTCTTCAAGTTATGGGATTCATGGGGAATCAAACCCAATGGTGTCATGGGTCACAGCGTCGGGGAATATGTAGCAGCTTGTATTGCCGGAGTATTCAGCCTAGAAGACGGTCTCAAACTAATAGCCATGCGGGGACAGTTAATGCAAAAGCTACCCTCTGGTGGTGAGATGGTATCTGTAATGGCATCAGAATCTCAGGTAAAAGAGGCCATAAAAGAATATACTTCTCAAGTGACAATAGCAGCAGTTAACGGACCAGAAAGTATAGTAATTTCTGGTGACAGTAGAGCTATAGCAACTATTTGTGATATCTTCAAAAATCTGGGAATTAAGACCAAACAGTTACAGGTGTCCCATGCCTTCCATTCGCCATTGATGGAACCAATGTTAACAGAATTTGAAACAGTGGCTAAAGAGATAACTTATAATGAACCCCAAATACCACTAATCTCAAATGTAACTGGGACTCAAGTAGGTGCAGAAATAACCACTGCTGAATATTGGGTAGCTCATGTGCGTCAACCCGTAAGATTTGCTCAGAGTATGAAAACTCTGGAAGAGCAAGGATATGAAACCTTCCTGGAAATTGGACCCAAACCCATATTGTTAGGAATGGGAAGACAATGTGTCAGAGAAAACATGGGAGAATGGTTGCCCTCATTGCGTCCGAATCAAATCCCCCTCCAGTCTTCCTTAGAAAGGGATAAATCAGAGGATGCTGCGCTTTTGAAAGATGAGTGGCAACAAATGCTATCAAGCTTAGGGCAATTATATGTGAAAGGAGTAACAATAGATTGGTCAGGGTTTGACTCAGACTATAGTCGTCAGAAAGTAGTATTACCTACCTATCCATTCCAATGGCAGCGTTATTGGGTGGAAACTCCTGACAATCAAGATCAGAAGACTACAAATCAAAGTTCAAATTTAGTTCTTAAACTGCTGAGACAAGGAGATACAGAAGGATTAACTCAAGAACTGAAGTTATCTGAAGAGTTAACAGAAGATGAACAAACATTATTACCTAAGT
Source organism: Roseofilum reptotaenium CS-1145 (assembly GCF_028330985.1). NCBI lineage: Bacteria > Bacillati > Cyanobacteriota > Cyanophyceae > Desertifilales > Desertifilaceae > Roseofilum > Roseofilum reptotaenium. The sequence goes on from NZ_JAQMUE010000064.1 coordinate 67,615, forward strand.
TGTTAGAGATTTTGACTGCCAGGTATCAAAAATCTCTGCAAAATCAGGATTATATAGTTGGTGACTTTTATGATGAGTTAACTTCTTATGTTCATGAACAGGCAATTTTGAACTATGTTCCTTTGCCGGGGGTTATTAGAGGATTTTCATGGATTCTATTATCCCATAAATCCAACACACAAGAAAGATACCAACAATTAGCATTAATAGCCCAGGAAGAGATTAGAAATATAGGTTGGCAGAAAGTTGACTTTTCTGCGTGTCAGAAAGTTCTAGATATCGGTTGTGGCCATGGTACAGATTTAATAACCCTAGGCCAGAAGTATGATCACTTAGAGCTTTGTGGCTATACAATATCAGATCGACAAGTAGAATTGGGAAATCAAAGAATTAATCAATTTGATCTGGAACAGCAGATAAAAATTATCAATGGAGATAGTTCTCAGGATGAGTTTCCCGATCATTACGATCTGATCTATGGATTTGAAGTCATTTGTCACATCAAAAAGAAAGAAGAACTATTTTGGAATATCCGAAATCACCTAAATAGTGAAGGTCATTTAGTCTTTGCAGATTTCATCTCCAACGCCTCATTTAGTATCGATTATGATGCGCACTCATCCTATCTAATCACTCAACCAGAATGGTTGGATTTGCTGTCAAAAAACCATCTAAAGATAATACAGTATGTAGATATTAGTCACGAAATTGCCAATGGACTAGACGATGTAAATTTCACAGAGAATTTCAACTATATATGTAAAAGCAATAATTTAAACGAAAACGCCAGAATAGGGTTGCAATCCTATGACAACCTCTACAAGATGTTGCGTAAGCAGCTCGTCAGCTATGTAGTCATGACAGCCCAAAAACAAGACCAGTTATCAGTAGAGGAAATTTACCAGTGGAACCAAGAAATTCTACACAATCCCCTACATTACTCTGATGTCTCACTACAAAAACTGTTCTATACAGTAGAATGGCAAAAAGCCGGCCCTCGACAGCAGCAGAGAAAAACACTACAACCAGGAACTTGGATCATATTCAGCGATAGAGAGGGTGTCGGTGAAAAACTGCACAACCTTTTAGAGCAAAGAGGCGATCGCTCTTTCATGGTATTTATCGGGGAAACCTACCAGCACACAGAAACTGGAAGTTGGGAGCTAAACCCATCTCATCCAGAAGACTTTAAGCGTTTTTGCCAAGATATAAAGGCAACTATTGGAGAAAGTCCAAGAATCATTCACTTATGGAGTCTGGACTCTACACCTTCTCAACACCTCACTCAGTCAGCTTTAGAGTCAGCACAAAAGTCGGGTTGTGGTAGTGTATTGCACCTCGTTCAAGCCATAGAAAAACATCTGAACTCGGACTCAGTCTCACCTAAATTATGGCTAATGACCAAAGGTTCCCAGTCTGTACTCCCTTCAGAAGCAGTAGAAATAGCTCAAACCCCCCTTTGGGGACTAGGAAAAGTCATATCTCTGGAACATCCTCAATTATGGGGAGGATTAATAGACTTAGAGCAGGAATCGTCCACAAATGAAGCAGAAAGACTCCTACAGCTACTAGAAGAAGAGCAAGAAGAAGATCAACTAGCCATTCGGAAGGCACAGATCTATGTAGCTCGTTTAGAAAGACAACTCTTAGCCGAATCTCAACCCGTATCCTTGAGTGAGGAAGGAAGTTATTTAATTACTGGGGGAACAGGAGCCTTAGGATTGAAGATAGCTCAATGGTTGGTAGATAAGGGATGTCAACATCTAGTATTAATCAGTCGCTCTGAACCATCAGAAAAAGCACAACTGAGGATTGAGAGTTTACAGAAGCAAGGAGTAGAGGTGGTGGTAACTCAAGCCGATGTTTCTGTGGAACTAGAGATGGAGAAAGCCTTTAAGCAAATACAAGAAAGCCTACCCCCTCTCAAAGGAGTCATTCATGCCGCAGGAGTGATCGGATCGGAGCTAATTCAGGAGTTAGAATGGTCAGAACTCGAAGCTATTCTACGTCCTAAAGTAGTAGGAGGATGGGTGCTACATCAATTAACTCAGAAGCTAGAGCTAGAGTTTTTTGTGAATTTCTCTTCTATTGCATCAGTATGGGGTTCTAAAGGTCAAGCGCACTATGCAGCAGCCAACCATTTTCTGGATGGATTAACGGCTTATCGGCAATCGATGGGATTAGCAACCTATAGTATAAATTGGGGGCCTTGGTCAGGAGGTGGAATGGCAACAGGGGAAGCGATGGACTGGTTAAAGCAAACGGGAGTCAGACCTCTAGAGCCAGAAAAAGCGATCGCGGCTTTGGAGAAGGTATTAGCCAGCAATAATGCTCAAACCGTAGTTGCAGATATCAATTGGGATTTATTTAAGGAACTCTATGAGCTAGGAGGGAAAGGAGTATTTCTGTCGGAAATTTCACTAGCTTCAGAAGCAACAGAGGTCAAAAACGCGAGCGCAGAATTTTTAGGAGAACTAGCATTAGTTCCAGAAAAGAAACGCTACCAGCGGATGGTTGATTACCTTCAAATTAAAATTGGTGAATTACTAAGATTTTCTCCATCCCAACTTCCCAATACACAATCAGGATTCTTTGATATGGGTATGGATTCATTGATGGCAGTTGAGCTGAGAAGTATTTTGAGTCATAGTCTGGGTAGTTCAATTAGTGCCGCCACATTGTTTGAGGCTTCCAATATTCAAAACCTGGCTAAATACCTAATCGATGAGCTGCTCCCAGATGAGCAAAACACAGAAATAGAGAGCGGTGAGAAGAAAAAGATACAGCATCCCAACATAGTTGAGTCTCAAGAAACTCAATCAGAAACAGAAATTGAGGACACAATAGCACAAGAGTTAAAGGAGATTTTTACTATTCTAGATGAAGGGAACTAACTAAAATGAACAAAATTTCTCAAACAACTGAACAAAAGTTCTCATCTAAACAAGTCCTCAAAGCCCTCCAAGAAATGCGGAGTAGGCTCGATGCTGTAAACAAAGCCCAAACCGAACCGATTGCAATTGTTGGGATGGCCTGTCGATTTCCTGGAGGAGCTAACGACCCATCAACATACTTGAACGTATTGCATAATGGTATAGATGCCATTACACCAGTCCCTCCTGAGCGTTGGGATGTGAATACTTATTACGATTCCGACCCCGAAGTTTCAGGGAAAGCCTATACTAAGGAAGGTGGGTTTATTGAGCAAGTAGACCAATTTGACCCCTTATTTTTTGGCATTGCTCCTAAAGAGGCAATTATTTTAGATCCTCAATACAGACTACTCTTAGAAGTAACGTGGGAAGCATTAGAAAATGCTGGACAAACATGGGAAAACCTTAAGGATAGCCAAACCAGTGTGTTCATGGGAATCTCTACAGATGACTATTCTGCTGTAAGTCTAATGAACCAAAATCAAATTGGCAATAATATAAGTGTTGGCAATAATAGAAGTGTTGGTGTAGGTCGTATTTCTCATCTCTTGGGTTTGCAGGGGGCTAATATACAGGTCGATACAGCTTGTTCAAGTTCTTTAGTTGCTACCCATCTGGCTTGTCAGAACTTACGTTCAGGAGAATCTAACTTAGCCTTAGTCGGTGGAGTTAATTTAATCTTATCACCCATTAGTACCATTGGGCGTTGCCAACTGAAAGCCCTATCTCCAGATGGTCGTTGCAAAACTTTTGATGCTGCTGCAAATGGTTATGGTCAAGGAGAAGGATGTGGTGTCCTAGTTTTAAAACGTTTGTCCGATGCTATTTCTGATGGAGACTCCATCTTAGCCCTTATTCGAGGTTCTGCTGTTAATCACGATGGGCCAAGTAGTGGTATGACAGTTCCCAATAAAATGGCTCAGAAAAAGGTAATTCAACAAGCATTGGCAAATGCAAAGTTAGAACCTCATCAAATTAGCTATTTGGAGGCTCACGGTACAGGAACGTCTTTAGGAGACCCCATTGAAATAGAAGCTCTGGCAGAAGTATACTGTAAAAACCGTCCAGCAGATCGGCCTTTAATTGTGGGATCGGTAAAAACTAATATTGGTCATCTAGAAGCAGCAGCCGGTGTCTCCTCTTTGATGAAGGTGATTTTAGCGCTTCAACATCAGGAAATTCCTCCTCATCTACATTTTCAAAAACCTAACCCTTATGTAGATTGGGATCGATTACCCATCAAAATTCCAACTTCATTAATGCCTTGGTCTTGCGAGGGAAAACCAAGACTAGCAGGAGTTAGTTCTTTTGGTATGGGTGGAACCAATGCTCATGTAATTATAGAAGAAGCACCTTCTCAAGTCAAAACTCAAAATGTTATTGAACGTCCAATTCATCTATTAACTCTCTCAGCTAAAACAGAAAAGGCTCTAGATGATTTAGTCAATAGCTATCAAAGTTATCTAGAAACTAATCCTGATGTAGTACTAGCAGATGTATGTTATACCGCCTCTACAGGCAGAGCGCATTTTAATTATCGACTAGGGGTTATTGCTTCTGAGCTGACGGAATTAAGAGTGAAATTGCTGGGGTGGAAAACTCAGAAACAATTAGTAGGAGTATTTTCAGGACAACCCAATAGTGAAGAACCCAAAATAGCATTCCTATTTACAGGTCAAGGTTCCCAGTATGTGAATATGGGAAGGCAACTATACGAACAAGCACCGACTTTCCGTCAAGCTTTAGAGGAATGCGATCGAATTTTACAACCGTATCTAGAAGTCCCTCTATTAGACATTATCTACCCTAAAGAAACGAAACCATCAAGTTCTGATCTATTAGACCAAACCGCTTATACCCAACCCACTCTATTTGCCATAGAATACGCCCTCTGCAAATTATGGGAATCATGGGGAGTCCAACCCGATGTAGTTATGGGTCATAGTGTAGGAGAATATGTAGCAGCAACAGTAGCAGGAGCATTTAGCCTAGAAGATGGTCTCAAACTAATAGCCATGAGAGGGAAACTGATGCAACAGTTGCCATCTGGTGGCCAGATGGTATCAGTAATGGCATCAGAATCTCAGGTAACAGAAGCCATACAAGCAGATAATTCCCAAGTAACAATAGCAGCAGTTAACGGGCCAGAAAGTACAGTCATTTCAGGTGAGAGTGCAGCTATAGCTAAGATTTGTAGTGTCTTTGAAGGAGTTGGAATCAAGACAAAGCAACTACAAGTCTCCCATGCTTTCCATTCCCCATTGATGGAACCGATGTTAACAGAATTTGAAGCAGTAGCGAAAGAAATCAGCTATAACCCACCCAAAATACCACTGATATCAAACGTAACGGGTACTGAAGTAGGAACAGAAATAACCACGGCTCAGTATTGGGTAGCTCATGTGCGTCAACCGGTAAGATTTGCCCAAAGTATGAAAACGCTAGAAGAGCAAGGATATGAAGCGTTTCTGGAAATCGGCCCTAAACCCATATTGTTAGGAATGGGAAGGCAATGTGTAACAGAAGATGTAGGAGAATGGTTACCCTCATTGCGTCCAGGAGTAGATGAATGGCAACAAATGCTATCAAGTCTAGGACAATTGTATGTCAAAGGAGTAAAAATAGATTGGTCAGGATTTGACTCAGACTATAGTCGTCAGAAAGTAGCCTTACCCACCTATCCATTCCAACGAGAAAGATGTTGGATAGAAACCAACCATAACGTCAACTTCTGGTCTAAACAACAATTGTCAACAGACCAAAACTTCCATCCACTATTAGGTCAGAAGCTAAATTGTGCAAGCGAACAACACATATTTTCCTCACAAATAGGAGAAAATTCACCCAATTACCTGAGCCACCACCGAATATTTAATCAAGCAGTGTTTCCTGCAACAGGCTACCTAGAAATAGCAAGAGCAGCAGGAAGTTACCAATTAAAAAAATCGCATATAATAATAGAAGACTTAACTATCAGTAAAGGGTGGATACTACCAGCAGGAGAATTGATAAATGCCCAAACCATCCTCACCCCATTAGAAAATAAAAGCTACCAATTCCAAATATTTTCTCAACAAAAAAACCAAGAGGAACAGAACTGGATACTCCATGCCACAGGAAAAATCCGAACTGCACAAACCGATATAACTCCAACCCAAGTCGATCTAGAAAAATACAAAGCAGAGTGTAGTCAACCCATAGAAGTAAAACAACATTATCAACAATCTCGGCAATTCGGGCTTGATTATGGTAGCAGTTTCCAAGGCATCTGCGAGTTATGGTCTGGTAAAAATAAAGCCTTGGCTCAGATTAAGTTACCTGAAGAATTGATAGCAGAAACAATAGACTATCACTTCCATCCCGCATTATTAGATGCAGCGTTGCAGTTAATCGGTCATATATGGCCAGAAGTAGACAGCGATAAAACGTATCTGACAGTAGGGTTAGAGCAGTTCAAAGTGTATAGTCGTCCAGGGCTTTCTCTTTGGGCTTACGCATCCGCGATCGCGACTGGAGTAGAAGGTCAAGAAAATGTAACCACTCAAGTGACACTACTGAGTCCAGAAGGAGCAATCATTGCTACAGTCAAAGGCTTACAGATAAAAGTGGCCAGTAAACAGACTTTACTGGGAACAGAAGGAGAATCAATAACCAATTGCTTGTATGAAGTCGAATGGAGAACCAAAGGTCTTTTAGGCAGGTTGTTACCTCCTGACTTTTTGCTTGCTCCCGTAGAAGTTTCTGAAAAATCAACTCCCAGCCTACAAGAATTAGTCACCCAGATAGATAATACGTCTACCTCAGAAATACAAAGGAAGGTAGACGCATTAAGTGTAGATTATATCGTGCAAGCCTTGCTATCAATGGGTTGGTCATATAAACCAACAGAGAGCTTCGAGTTAGAGGCAGCAGTCCAACGTTTAGGTATCGTTCCGAGTCAGCGACAGTTATTCGGGCGTTTGCTACAAATCCTAGCAGAAGTAGGAATACTCCAGCCGAATCAACAACAGTGGGAGGTGCAACAAACCTTAGAGAGAGTTGACCCGACCCAAAAAAGCCAAAGTTTCCTGAATCAATATCCAGAAGAAGTAGCTGGATTAACCCTATTAGACCGTTGTGCCTCTCAACTAGCAGTTGTGCTACGAGGAGCAATAGATCCGGTAGAACTGGTGTTTCCTAAAGGAGATTTGACCACAGCCACCCAATTCTATCAAGACTCACAAGTAACCAAAGTGATGAACGTGATAGTGCAAAAAACTATCACTCAAGCCATTGAGAAGTTACCACCGAGCCGAGGTATACGGTTATTGGAAATCGGAGCGGGAACAGGAGGGACTACCCGTTATATTTTGCCCCATCTCAACCCTAACCAAACGGAATATATATTCACGGATATTGGAGCTTTATTCACCACTAAAGCTCAAGAGCAATTCAAGGATTATCGATTCATCAGCTATCAAACTTTAGATATTGAGGTAGACCCAACCAGCCAAGGATTTACACCTCATCAGTATGATGTCATTATTGCGGCTAATGTCCTTCATGCTACCACCAATATGAAGCAGACCTTATCCCATGTGCGACAACTGTTAGCACCAGGGGGAATGTTGGTCTTGTATGAAACAACAACACGATCTCGGTTTTCAGATTTAATCTTTGGGCTATTAGAAGGATGGTGGAAGTTCACTGATTATGACTTACGATCTGACTACCCTCTATTGAGTCGCCAGCAGTGGAAAAAAGTTTTGAGTGAAACCGGTTTTACTCAAGTTGTGACTCTACCGGAAGTTGAGAATATGGCAGAAGTATTTGCTCAACAAGGGGTCATTGTCGCCCAAGCAGCTCCAATTACCTTAGAGTCAACATCATTGACACCGAAGGGCTGGTTGATATTAGCAGACCAAAAAGGAATTGCTCAACAGGTGGCTAGTCAACTCCACGAAGCAGGAGAGGTTTGTACGTTAGTATTTGCAGGAGAGAATTACCAACAGCTTGCCCCGGAAGAATTTATTATTAATCCTCATAATCCAGAAGAATTTGAGCAACTGATAGAAGCGGTTGCGACCCAATCCCCCTCGTTATCGGGAGTCGTACAATGTTGGACAACTGAAGCAGGGGTCGATAAAAATCTGAGCGCTGAGGAATTAGAAAATTTATCGAAGCTTGGGTGTGGTACGACCTTATCTTTGGTACAAGCCTTAGTCAAAGTCAAATTATCTCGATCGCCTCGGTTATGGTTAGTGACCAATGGTTCTCAACCCGTACCGTTAAATAATCCAGTCATACCAGGAGTAGCCCAATCTTCACTGTGGGGCATGGGGAAAGTGATTCGCTTAGAATATCCCGATCTAAAGTGTGTGTGCATAGATTTAGACCCACAGCAGACGATAGAAACTCAAGCTGAGGCACTATTCCAGGAAATCTGGTCGGAGGATAGGGAAGACCAGGTAGCATGGCGCGCAGGTGAGCGTTATGTGCCTCGATTGGTGGCTAGTCGTCGTCAGCAAGCTGATGCTACGACTCAAAAGCCTTTATGTTTCCATGAGGATGCTACCTATTTGATTACAGAAGGCATGGGAGATTTAGGTTTATTGGTGGCTCGTTGGATGGTAGATAAAGGAGCCAAGCATTTGGTGTTGTTCGGATGCGGTTCACTAGATGATACTAACCGTCAAAAAATAACTGAGTTAGAAAGGGCTGGAGTTTCTGTAGTACTGGAACAAGCCGATGTATCGGATCTCGAATCAATGAGCAGAGTGCTGCACAAAATTGAGCAGTCAAACAGACCACTAACAGGAGTAATCCATTCGGCTGAACTGTTGTCGGATGAAGTTCTACAACACCAGAGTGGATCTAGCTTTGAGCAAGTAATGGCATCCCAAGTCAAAGGTGCTTGGCATTTGCATCAATTGACTCAAAACCAACAGTTGGACTTTTTTATATTGTTTTCTTCCGTTGCATCTCTGTTGGGTTCACCCGGTCAAGGAAATCATGCTGTAGCCAGTGGATTTCTTGATGGTTTAGCCCATTATCGCCATGCGATGGGATTACCAGGATTAAGCATTCATTGGGGTTCTTTTTCTCAAGTGGAAGAGGTTGCAGAACCCGGTTTGGAGGTCAATCTACAGAAGCAGGGAATGGGGGTGATATCTCCAACTCAGGTGCTAGAGTCGCTAGAGCTACTGATGAGTGGTTCGGAGATAGAAGTAGGAGTGCTACCGATTCAGTGGTCAGCTTGGCAGGCAAGAGTCGCCCAATGGCCTTTTTTGGCAGATTGGCAAGCAACCAACCCAACAACTTCTGAAATATCTCAGTCAGAGTTTCTGTTAAAGTTGAAGGCAACAGCACCTAACGAACGTCGCTCGTTATTAGTCGCTCATGTCCGCCGTCAATTTGCTCTAGTTTTAGGGATCAATCATCCTGAATCTATTTCATTAGAGACTGGATTTTTTGATTTAGGTATGGATTCTTTGACTTCTGTTGAATTAAGGAATAAGTTGCAGACCAGTTTAGAATGTTCACTGCCGTCTTCTCTAGCTTTTGATTATCCGAATCTTCAGGCACTAACCGATCGCCTGGAAGAAACAATAATTCTATCATTAGATGAGGAGAAATCACCATCTGAAACACCATTAGATAAGGATTGTTTAGAGATAGAATCTCCAGAAAATATGCTTACTGAAATCCATCAGCTTTCTGAAGAGGAAATTGATATGGCGGTTGACGAAGCGATTGGGGAACTCGATCAACTTTTACAGTAAATTAGATAAAGTTGCTTATTTTTAATTAATAGTATTAGGAGAAATAAAGATGGAACTTAACGCATCCCAAAAGCTCTCAAATGAGCAACGTCTACTGCTAAAACTTAAACAAGCAACTGCAAAAATACAAGAAATTAGAGCAGCCGCTACAGAGCCAATAGCCATTATTGGTATGAGTTGTCGGTTCCCTGGAGGTGCATCTACTCCAGAAGGCTTCTGGGATATTTTACAAAATGGAGTAGATGCGATCGCTGAAGTCCCAAAAGACCGATGGGATCTTGATAATTATTACAACCCAGACCCAGACACTCCTGGCAAAATGCACAGTCCCTATGGAGGGTTTATTGACCAAGTAAAGGAGTTTGATGCCAATTTTTTTGGTATCTCTCCTAAAGAAACCATTCATTTAGATCCTCAACATAGATTACTCTTAGAAGTCAGTTGGGAAGCTCTAGAGCATTCAGGAAAGAATCCGCAACAACTTAAAGGGAGTCAAACCGGTGTATTTGTTGGTATTTGTAGCAGTGATTATAGCCACCGTATATTGAGTCACGGTCTAGAACAAATTGATGCTTACATAAGTTCGGGTAATTCTCACAGTACAGCATCAGGGCGAATTTCTTATATGCTGGGGCTAGTTGGGCCTAACTTAGTCGTAGACACAGCTTGCTCCTCTTCATTAGTTAGTATCCATTTAGCTTGTTCGAGTTTAAGGAATCAAGAGTGCAATCTAGCTCTAGCAGGAGGGGTGAATCTATTACTATCTCCAGAGGTTAGCATCGCCCTGTCTCAGGGTCGTATGCTATCGGTGGATGGTCGGTGCAAGACCTTTGATGCTTCAGCAAATGGTTATGTGCGTGGAGATGGATGTGGGATTATTGTATTAAAGCGCCTCAGTGATGCAGTGGCCAATCGAGATAATGTTCTGGCAGTAATTCGTGGAACGGCTATGAATCAAGACGGACCGAGTAGTGGCTTGACAGTACCTAATGGTCCGTCTCAAGTTGCTGTTATCCGTCAAGCTTTGGCCAATGGAGGAGTAGACCCAGCAGAGGTTAGTTATATTGAAGCTCATGGTACAGGAACTTCCTTGGGAGACCCTATGGAAGTGGAAGCTCTAGGATCGGTATTTGGCAAAACCCACTCTCAAGAGCACCCTTTAATCCTGGGTTCAGCTAAAACGAATATTGGTCATACTGAAGGAGCAGCAGGAGTTGCAGGCTTGATAAAATTAGTTCTACAACTGCAACATCAACAAATCGCACCATCCCTACATTTTAATCAACCGAATCCTTATATTAATTGGTCTCAGTTACCCGTAAAAGTCTCAACTCAACTCACTCCTTGGCAAACCAATGGAAAAACTCGTATAGCAGGAGTGAGTTCCTTTGGTTTTAGTGGGACGAATGCTCATATAATATTAGAAGAAGCACCAAGAGAAGATAATTGGCAACTGGCAACTGGCAACAGTGAAGATGATTTAGAACGGGCAGCTCATCTATTAACTCTCTCCGCCAAAACTGAAACTGCTCTTAGTGATTTAGTCAATAATTATCAAAATTATATAACTATTTATCCGGAATTAGAGGTGGCTGATATCTGCTATACCGCTAATATAGGTCGTGCCCACTTCCACCACAGACTAGCAATCCTTGCAGACAACCAATCAGAATTAGTGGAGAAACTCCGACAGTACAAAAAACGAGAAGAAGTCCCCGGAATTTACTCAGGAGAACTGATCAATAACACCACGATCCCCCAAATCGCGTTCCTCTTCACAGGACAAGGTTCTCAATATGTGAATATGGGAAGACAGTTGTATCAAACAGCCCTCCCTTTTCGTGAAGCAATTCACCAATGTGAAGACATTCTGAGTCGTGTCGAAATTTTCCAGGACACTTCATTACGAGATATTCTCTATCCAGAAAGCATAGATGAGTCGAATGCATCCCGACTAAACCAAACAGCCTATACCCAGCCGGCTTTGTTTGCTATAGAATATGCTTTGTATCAACTGTGGCAATCCTGGGGAATTAAACCAGATGTCGTCATGGGTCATAGTGTGGGTGAATATGTAGCAGCAACGGTAGCGAGAGTATTTAGTTTAGAGGATGGTTTGAAATTAATTGCTGCCCGGGGAAGGTTAATGCAAAAATTACCAACTGGCGGGGAGATGGTTTCAGTAATGGCATCAGAGTCGGTGGTGAAAGCGGCGATCGCTGCCCATCCAGAACTATCGATAGCAGCTATCAACGGACCAGAAAGTATAGTTATTTCGGGTAACTCTATGGCCATCAAAGCCATGGTCAACAGCCTGGAATCAGCCGGCATCAAAACCAAACAACTGCAAGTCTCCCATGCCTTCCATTCATCATTGATGGAACCGATGTTGGCAGAATTTGAAGCGATCGCCAATCAACTGACCTACCATCAACCCACAATACCAGTAATCTCTAACCTTACAGGAACCAAGGCAGACAACGCGATTGCCTCCGCACAATATTGGGTGAGTCACGTGCGCCAACCTGTAAGGTTTGCTCAAGGAATGAAGGAGTTAAACCAGCAAGGCTGTACAACTTTCCTAGAAATTGGCCCCAAACCCATTTTGTTGGGAATGGGAAGACAATGTTTACCAGAAGAGGTAGGTGTGTGGTTACCATCGTTGCGTCCTGGAGTGGATGAATGGCAACAGATGCTTTCAAGTTTAGGACAGTTGTATGTACAGGGAGCTAAAGTAGATTGGTTAGGATTTGACCAAAACTATAACCGGGAGAAAGTAGTTTTGCCGACCTATCCATTCCAAAGAGAAAAATACTGGATAGAAATCAACAATAGCTACCAACAAAAACTGCATTTATCAACAACACAATATTTGCACCCATTACTAGGAGAAAAGCTAGAACTAGCGGGAATAGAAGATCAACATCGTTTTCAATCCGACCTAGGCGCTCAATCTCCAGACTACTTGAATCACCACCAAGTCTTTGATCAGGCTCTATTTCCGGGTACAGGCTATCTAGAAATGGCAATGGCAGTGGGAAAAAATCTCTTCAGCTCCCAAGAACAAGTCGTCGTTTCTGATGTGGCGATCGCGCAAGGGTTGATCCTACCAGGAACAGAACTTAAGAAGGTACAGACAGTCGTCAGTCTTTTAGACAATAATAGTTACAAGTTTGAAATATTTAGCGCATCAGAAGCTGGGAATCAACAGGTGCGACAATGGAAATTGCACAGTGAAGGAAAAATATATCCCCAGCCCATTGCTAAAAGCCGAGCTAAAATTGACCTCGAACAATACAAAAGAGACTGTAGTCAAGCAATAGAAGTCCAAAAACATTATCAACTCTGTGGGTCAACCGGTTTAAAGCACGGAAGAAGTTTCCAAGGACTCAAACAGTTGTGGAAAGGTGAAGGCAAAGCCCTCGCGGAAATAGCCTTGCCGGAGGAGTTAATAGGAGAGGTAACAAACTATCATATACATCCAGCCTTATTAGATGTAGCGATACAAATCACGGGTCATGCTCTGGGCAACATAGAAACAGGCGATAAAACCTATCTACCAGTAGGGGTAGAGAAATTGAAGCTGTATCGTCAGGCAATAAGTCAAGCATGGGCGATCGCCGAAATACCAGAAAACAGCTTAACAGCCGATATTTTCCTCGTAGATAATCAGGGAACTGTGGTAGCCGAGCTGGAGGGATTAAGGATAATGGTTACAACAACCGATACCCTCCTCAAAAGTCTGCAACCAGATATCAGCCATTGGTATTATCAAATCCACTGGCAAGCCCAAGCCCTATCCTCAACGCACCCATCAACAGCAAGCAGCAAATGGTTAGTCTTGACAGAAGAGACTCAACTACTAGAAGCACTCCAACACAAAGGTCACGAGTGCATTAAAGTCTCACCAGGACAGACCTATAAGCAGCTAAGTCTACAACACTATCAAATCAATCCCACCAGCGAGGAGCAATTTCAGCAACTGCTAGAGGAAAATCCAGGGATTACAGGCGTTGTACATTTGTGGGGAATGCAGCCATCAGCAAACAAAGATAACTTAGAATTAGAGAAAATCCAAGAAAATAGCTGTGCGGCAGCGCTGCATTTAGTACAAGCAATCCTCAAGAGCAAAGACGGAACCATACCACAGCTATGGTTAGTAACTCAAGGAACCCAGAGCGTCAAAACAGACTCCGAAGTTATTAACCCTGAGTATGGAAGTTTATGGGGACTAGGAGGAGTAATTGCTCAAGAACACTTAGAGTTTAGGTGTAAACGCTTCGACTGTGATCCAGAAGCAAGTATTAATGAAAACTTAGATTTCCTAGTCGATGAACTCCTATCAGAAGATGTAGAAGAGCAAATAGCAATACGTCAGGGAAGTCGCTATGTCGCCAGACTCGAACAAAAACCACAGCAACAATCCATGAGTTCGCCAGGGCAACCGGTGCAATTAAAACTAGCAGAATACGGAGTGATAGACAACCTCAGTTGGCAGCCAATGCAGCGTCGTCTTCCTGAAGCCAATGAAGTCGAAATTGAGGTAGCGGCAGTAGGACTAAACTTCCGAGACGTGCTTAATGCCCTCGGATTACTCCAAGATTACTATGCCGAACACCTGGGCATTACCAGTTCCAAACAACTCACCTTTGGCTTGGAATGTACAGGAATAATCTCTGCTGTCGGAGCAGAAGTCTCACAATGGCAAGTAGGAGACGAAGTAATTACAAATATGGTTCACGATGGCTTCAGCAGCTTCACCATTACCCTAGCTGAATATCTCATCCCCAAGCCGAAACCCATGAGTTTCAGCGAAGCAGCCACCTTACCAGTAACATTTTCTACGGCTTACTACGCATTAGAGAAGTTAGCCAAAATTCAACCTGGAGAACGAGTATTAATTCATGCAGCAGCAGGAGGCGTAGGGCAAGCCGCAGTACAAATAGCTCAACGGGCAGGAGCCGAAATTTTTGCCACAGCTAGTCCGCCCAAATGGGAGTTTCTCAAGTCCCTAGGCATCAAACATATTATGAACTCCCGCACCCTAGATTTTGCTGACCAAGTTATGGAGCTTACTGGAGGAGGGGGAGTAGATATAGTCCTCAATAGCCTCAACGGAGAGTACATTCCCAAGAATTTAGAAATATTAGCTCCTCAAGGAAGATTTGTGGAAATTGGAAAAATTGGGATTTGGGGGGAACAGCAAGTCAAAGAAAAACGACCAGATATCAGCTATTTCCCCTTTGATTTAGGAGAAGTATTCCAACAACAACCCAAAGTAGTCACTCAGTTGTCAGAGGAAGTAATCCACAGATCGAACCAAGGAGAACTTGTTGCCCTACCTCACAAGGTATTTGCCAGCACACAAATTACAGAAGCCTTCCGGTATATGCAACAAGCTAAGAACATCGGCAAGGTAGTTGTGGAGATGCCACAAGTTTCTATCGAGCCAAAGTCCATCCAATCAGAAGCAAGTTATTTGATTACAGGAGGATTAGGAGCCTTAGGATTGGAAGTAGCCCAATGGTTGGTAAAACAGGGGGCCAAGCATCTAGTCTTGAGCAGCCGTCGCGCTCCCAGTGAAACAGCACAACAAATCATAGGCAACTTACAAACAGATGGAGCTTCTGTGGATATCTTATTAGGGAATATTTCCCGTCAAGAAGATGTCGCCAAAACTTTAGAGGCAATATCAACATCATTCCCCCCACTCAAAGGAGTGATTCATGCCGCTGGAGTATTGGATGATGGGGTACTTCAACAGATGAGTTGGGAACGGTTTACCACAGTAATGGCACCCAAGGTTCAAGGAACTTGGCATTTGCATCAATTCACCAAAGATTTACCCTTAGATTTCTTTGTCTGCTTTTCCTCTGTAGCTTCGATTTTGGGGGGGCCTGGCCAAGGAAATTATGCTGCGGCCAATTCTTTTATGGATGCATTAGCTCACTATCGTCGAGGTCTAGGATTACCAGGGTTGAGTATCAACTGGGGAGCTTGGGGATCGGTAGGAATGGCGGCTCGTTTAGATAGTCTCAATCAAAAGCGACTGGAGAGTAGTGGGGTAATTGCCATAGAACCAGAAAGGGGAATGCAGGCATTGGGTTCATTGCTCTCCAGCTCTTCAAGTCAAGTTATAGTGTGGCCTATTCAGTGGTCAAAATTTGTCAAGCAGCTCCCTGGCGGGCGAAAGATACCCTTCTTAGAGGGTTTGATGTCAAGTGAGCCATCATTAACCCAAAATTCAGCCTTCAGGGAACAACTTGAATCAGTACCCGTTTCAGAACGTCAAGAATTATTGATAAATCAGATTCGCTCTTTGATCGCCAAAACATTGGGCTGGAAAGATCCACAACAGATAGGAATGCGTCAGCCTTTGTTTGACTTAGGATTAGATTCCCTGATGACAGTGGAATTGAAAAACAGGTTGGAGTCAAGTTTACAGACAAATTTGAGTTCTAAATTGTTATTTGACCATCCTACTGTTGAGGCATTAGTAGAGCATTTAGCCGATATAATTCCTCTGGAATTTTCTGTCACAAATAGCTCGGATAAACCTAGTCATGACTTATCTGCTGAAGCAATTGATTTTAATGCCGAAGCAACCTTAGATCCGAGTATTGTGGTTGACTCTACTGTGACCCGAAGTATTGCTGAACCTCAGAACATTTTCTTGACAGGAGCAACCGGTTTTATTGGAGCTTATTTGCTTGATGAGTTATTGCAAAAAACTTCAGCAAATATATATTGCCTAATTCGGGCTAATAATAGGGATTTAGCTAAACAGAAACTCAAAGATAAATTGGAATCTTATTGGCTCTGGGATGAAGAAAAATTTAGCTCCAGAATTATCCCTGTAGTAGGAGATTTATCTAGTAAATTTTTCGCGTTATCAACGGAAGAATTTAACTTTCTTGCCAACCAGATTGATGTTATTTATCACAGTGGAGCTTGGACGAATCATCTTTATCCCTATACTATACTCAAACCGACTAATGTTTTAGGAACTCAAGAAGTTTTGAAATTAGCTAGTCAAACTCATGTAAAACCCGTGCATTTCTTATCTAGCTATGTAACTTTATTATCATCTAGTAATCATGAAAGTGAGGAAGCTAATAATCTGACAACTGGTTACTCCCAAAGTAAATGGGTAGCGGAGAAATTAGTAGCGACAGGGAGGGATATCGGGATTCCTACGTCTATATATCGGTTAGCAACGATAACATCAGATGCTAATACTGGTGCTAGCAGGATTGATGATAGAATTTGTCGCTATGTTATGGGTTGTATTGAATTGGGAATGGTGCCAATTTTAGGAGGTAAGTTAGGAGAGAACTGGGTTCCTATAAATGAAACAAGTCAAGCAATTATTTACTTGTCTCAAAAAGAGACATCCTTGGGTAAAACATTTAATATCGTTAATCCTAAATCCACATCTTGGAATGATGTATTTGATTTAATTTGCTCTTTAGTTTCCTCTGTCAAAAAAGTTTCATCAACTGATTGGGAGATGGCTTTATCAAATCATCCCAACAATCCGCTCTATCCTTACTTTTTTGGTGTGCAGTCTGGAGTGGAAAAATTGACAGAAAAAGAGGCGGGTATACTTTCAGGAGTTACTATTGACGATCGCGATACTCAGAATGGGTTGCTCGGCAGTGAAATCACCTTTAGTTCTATAAATAAGCCATACCTAGAAAAAATGCTTTCATATTTGAACAAAAGTGGCTTTATCAACTTACCTTATAATAGGATATAAAATAAGTGTATGAAATCATAAAAAATAACGTGTTTCCTAGCCTCAGTGTGTGATATCAAGTCTGTTGAAATAGCCATCATTGGGACGGAAGGGGAACAATCGCTAAGATTAGGACTAAGTCTAAGAACTCGCAGAATGACAGAAGAGGGATAAAACTTCGTAGAGGTCAACAGATGTTGGCCTCTACAGAAGTTGACTTGTGGAGAACAGAAATTAAGGTAAATTAGTCGATCCCATTAGGTAGCGATCGCACTCTCGTGCTGCACCGCGACCCTCATTAATCGCCCAAACCACCAAACTTTGACCGCGACGACAATCCCCTGCCGCAAAAACACCGGGGATACTGGTCACAAAATCACCATGATCGGCTTTCACATTACTGCGGCTGTCCCGTTCCAAACCCAGAGCATCTAATAGAGGTTGTTCCGGCCCCAAAAATCCCATGGCTAACAGCACCAGTTGTGCGGGTACAACCTTCTCTGTGCCTTCAATGGGTTGGGGAATAAAGCGCCCTTGCTCATTTTTCGTCCATTCCACCTGTACCGTATGCACTGCCTTCACCTGGCCTTGCTCATCCCCCTCAAATCGGGTCGCCGTGGTGGTATAAACGCGCGGATCGTCTCCAAACACCGCCGCCGCCTCTTCTTGACCGTAGTCCATGCGGTAAATTTTCGGCCACTCCGGCCAGGGATTATTGGCAGCTCGGCTCTCTGGCGGTTTAGGCATAATTTCCAACTGCGTGACGCTCTTGCAGCCATGGCGCATCGAAGTGCCCACACAGTCCGTCCCCGTATCGCCACCACCGATAATAATCACATCCTTACCGGCTGCGGAAATATAATCCTCTGTGGGATTTCCATCGAGTACTGTGCGCGTATTGCCGGTTAAAAATTCCATGGCAAAATGAATGCCCTTGAGATCCCGCCCTTCAATTTCTAAATTGCGCGGTTTCGTCGCTCCTGTACACAGAACCACTGCATCAAAGTCATTGAGCAGGTTTTCTACTGGCAGATCCTTACCAATTTCCATATTGCAAACAAACGTCACCCCTTCTGCTTGCAAAACATCCAACCGGCGTAAAACCACCTCTTTCTTATCCAGCTTCATATTGGGGATACCATACATCAGTAGTCCCCCAGGACGGTCTTCCCGTTCGTAGACCGTTACCCAATGACCCGCGTGGTTGAGTTGGGATGCTGCGGCTAAACCAGCCGGCCCGGAACCGACAACAGCCACTTTTTTCCCGGTTCGTTGCGGAGGTAATGTGGGTGTGATCCAGCCTTCATCCCAGCCTTTTTCAGCAATGGAATATTCAATATTCTTAATCGTTACTGGAGGGTTGGTAATGCCCAAAACACAGGCCCCTTCACAAGGTGCGGGGCAAACCCGGCCAGTGAATTCAGGGAAATTATTCGTCTTGTGCAGGCGATCGAGGGCTTCTTGCCATAATCCCCGATAGACCAAATCATTCCATTCTGGAATCAAGTTATTAATCGGACAACCACTTGCCATGCGGCTAATTTCTAATCCCGTATGGCAAAAGGGTGTGCCACAGTCCATACATCGAGCGCCCTGGGTTTGCAGGCGATCGTCCTCCATATGCAGATGGAATTCATCCCAATTTTCTATACGTTTCTGGGGCGATACCTCTTCTGCGACTTCGCGCAGGTACTCCATAAAACCCGTTGCTTTTCCCATAATCGATCCCTCTCTCTACTGATAAATACAAAACACGCTTCAATAGGGTTGGGGGAGTGGGGAGTAGGAATTTACTTCCGTGTTTGGAGTGTTGCCACTCCCTTCGACTCCGCTCAGGGAGCTACTGCGTCCCCGCGTCCCCGTGTCTGGAATCTCCCCCTAGCTTCCGCCAATGCGAGCAATGTCGCGAGCATTTTCTTCAAATGCGGCTGACAGGGCATCATCACCGCTTAAGCCATGGGCTAAAGCATTTTGAATATGCTGGAGAACCCGCTTGTAGTCGCGAGGCATCACCTTGACAAACTTCCGGCTCATGGACTCCCAAGATGCCAGCACCAACTCAGCCCGTTTGCTTTCGGTATATTGGCGATGTTTGGTAATCATTTCATGAATCTCGCGGATCTCTTCTGGATCTTCTAGGTTCTCAAGATCCACCATTTCCCGGTTACAACGGGTGGAGAAGTCGCCAGCTTCATCTAAAACATAGGCAACACCGCCACTCATGCCAGCAGCAAAGTTGCGTCCGGTTTTGCCCAGAATGACGACTTTTCCGCCAGTCATGTATTCACAGGCATGGTCTCCCACGGCTTCTACTACAGCTTGCACACCAGAGTTACGAACACAGAACCGCTCGCCCGCCATGCCGCGAATATAGGCTTCACCGCTGGTTGCACCGTAGAAGGCGACGTTGCCGACGACGATGTTCTCCGCCGGGACAAAGGTCGAGGATTTATGGGGATAAAGAATCACCTTACCGCCGCTTAAGCCTTTGCCAAAGTAGTCATTGGCATCCCCTTCTAATTCTAGGGTGACTCCTTTGGGTACAAATGCCCCAAAACTTTGACCTGCACTACCTTGGAAGTGGAGATGAATGGTGTCTTCTGGCAGTCCGTCCCAATGGCGTTTAATGATTTCGTTGCCTAGGATTGTACCGACGACGCGGTTGGTATTTTGGATCGGTAGGGTTTTGCGAATGGGGGTGCCATTTTCGATCGCCTCTTTGCACAGATCGAGCAGTACCGTCATATCGAGGGATTTCTCTAATCCATGGTCTTGGGGAATCTGGCAATAGCGCCCAACATCTTCGCCGACTTCGGGTTGATAGAGAACTTTAGAGAGGTCAATACCTTTGGCTTTCCAATGCTCGACCGCTTTCCTTGGCTCTAGAACATCCGTGCGCCCGATCATTTCATTCACGGTACGGAAACCGAGTTGAGCCATGATTTCCCGCAGTTCCTGAGCGATAAACCTCATGAAATTAACCGTATATTCAGGGTCGCCGTTAAAGTTTTTCCGCAGTTCGGGGTTTTGCGTGGCAACACCGACGGGACAGGTGTTTTTATGGCAGACCCGCATCATGATACAGCCCAGGCTAACGAGGGGCATCGTGGAGAAGCCATATTCTTCCGCACCGAGGAGGGCGGCGATCGCCAAATCGCGCCCGGTTTTCATTTGTCCGTCGGTTTCCACCACGATGCGCGATCGCAGATTATTCAGCACCAGAGTTTGGTGAGTTTCTGCTACACCCAATTCCCAAGGTAGACCTGCATGTTTAATCGAGGTCTGCGGACTCGCTCCTGTTCCCCCATCAAACCCAGAGATGAGAACCACATCAGCGTGAGCTTTGGCAACTCCAGCGGCGATCGTCCCTACACCCACTTCTGAAACCAATTTGACATTAATCCGCGCTTCCCGATTCGCATTTTTCAGGTCATGGATTAACTCAGCTAAGTCTTCAATGGAATAAATATCGTGGTGGGGAGGAGGAGAAATTAAACCCACGCCAGGGGTTGAGTGGCGCACTTTGGCAATCCAAGGATATACCTTCCGTCCAGGTAATTGTCCCCCTTCTCCAGGTTTTGCCCCCTGAGCCATTTTGATTTGGATTTCCTTAGCTTGGCTGAGGTACAAACTGGTGACCCCAAACCGTCCCGAAGCCACCTGTTTAATGGCGCTGTTTTTGGAATCTCCGCGCTCATTTGTCCAGGTATAGCGCTCCGGATCTTCACCGCCTTCCCCAGTATTGGATTTACCCCCAATCCGGTTCATGGCGATCGCCAAGCTCTCATGGGTTTCCTTAGAAATCGATCCATAACTCATCGCTCCAGTTTTGAAGCGTTTTGTAATTGCTTCTACCGGTTCCACTTCTTCTAGGGGAATCGGATCGCGCGCCTTGAACTCCAGCAAATCTCGCAGCCGGAAGTATTCTTTCCCCTGTTGATTCATTTGGGCGCTGTATTTTTTGTACAGCTCGTAGTCCCCTTCGCGAGTTGCCCGTTGCAGCAGGTGAATGGTTTCCGGAGACAGAAGATGTGCTTCTCCATCTTTGCGCCATTGATATTCGCCCCCAGCGTCTAGGGTGGGGATGTCGCTGGAGAACCCTTGATGGTGACGGGCGATCGCCTCCTGGGTAATGACATTGATTCCAATCCCTTCTAAGCGGGAAGCTGTCCAAGTGAAATACTTATTCACCACCTCAGAACTTAAGCCCAAGCTCTCAAAAATCTGCGCTCCGCGATAGCTCTGAATCGTAGAAATACCAATTTTCGAGCCAATTTTAATCGTCCCTTTGGTCACAGCCTTAATGTAGTTCTTGCAGGCTTTTTCATAATCCATCGGCGGTATATTATTCTGCTCGATCATCGAGCCGATGGTTTCAAAGGCCAAATAGGGATTAATTGCCCCACAACCATAGCCAATCAGAACGGCAAAGTGATGGACTTCGCGGGGTTCTCCGGATTCGAGGATAATGCCCACACGGGTGCGAGTACCGGCGCGAATCAGATGGTGATGGAGTCCCGAAACGGCCAACAGCGCGGGAATGGGGGCGCGATCGCCATCAAGATCTCGGTCAGAGAGGATAATTAGGTTAATCCCCTCGGCGATCGCCTCATCTGCTTCGGCAAATATGCCCTCTAAGGTGCTTTCGAGACCTTCTACCCCAGTTTTGGGGTCAAAGAGAATTGGCAGCGTTAGCGAACGAAAACCCTCGGTTTTAACTCCACTGAGCTGCTTCAGTTTCGCCAACTGCGCATTACTCAAAATGGGAGTGGGCAACTGGATCAGGTGGCAGCTTTCCGGTTCCGGTTTGAGCAGGTTACGTTCGGAACCAATGGTTGTGATCGGCGAGGTAATAATCGCTTCCCGAATCGAGTCAATGGGGGGATTTGTAACTTGGGCAAACAGTTGCTTGAAATACTCATAGAGCAATTTCGGGCGATCGGAGAGTACTGCCAGGGGGGTATCAGTTCCCATCGCTCCCACGGCTTCTACTCCATTTTGGGCCATGGGGGCGATTAGCATCCGTAATTCTTCAAAGGTATAGCCAAACGCCCGTTGTCTCTGAACTAAGGGCAAGCTAGGAGCTGACTCTTCTTTGGCTTCTGGCAGATCGGAGAGTTTGACTTGGTATCGATCCAGCCATTCTCGATAAGGATGCTCGCTGGCGATTTGGTGTTTAATTTCTTCATCCGCCACAATCCGCCCTTCGTCCATATTCACGAGGAACATACGACCGGGTTCTAAGCGACCTTTTTTGGCTACGTTCTCTGGTTCAACCGGTAGAACGCCAGCTTCTGAGGCCATGATGACTAGGTCGTCTTTGGTGACATAGTAGCGAGAAGGACGCAGACCATTCCGGTCTAAGACCGCTCCCATCATAGTGCCATCGGTAAAGGCGATGGATGCAGGGCCATCCCAGGGTTCCATTAAGGAAGCGTGATATTCGTAGAAGGCTTTGCGCTCGTCACCCATGGACTCATGAGCCGCCCAGGGTTCGGGGATCATCATCATCACTGCATGGGGAAGGCTTCGCCCAGCCAGGGTCATCAGTTCCAGGGTATTGTCGAAGATCCCGGAGTCACTGCCATCAATGTTAATAATGGGTTGGATACGGTCTAGATCGGAGCCAAATTCTTCAGAGGCAGAGCCAAAGAGAGATTGGCGAGCGTGCATCCAGTTAATGTTACCGCGCAGGGTATTGATTTCCCCGTTATGGGCAACATAGCGATAGGGGTGCGATCGCTCCCAACTGGGGAAGGTGTTGGTGCTGAACCGGGAATGGACTAAACCGAGGGCGCTTTCTAAGTCTGGATCGCTTAAGTCCCGGAAGTAGGCTTTTACCTGGGGCGGCATTAACATGCCTTTGTACACTAAGGTACGGCAAGAAATACTGCTGGGATACCAATAGCGATCGATTCCTGGAGTCCGAATAGCTGTATGGGAGCGCTTGCGGATCACGTAGAGTTTGCGCTCGAAGGCTAGATCTTCGACTATATCTGGATTTCGGGCAATAAACACTTGCTGCATAAAGGGTTCGCTCGCTTGAGCGGTTTCCCCTAAACTGCTGTTATCGGTGGGCACATCCCGCCAGCCGATGACTTTTTGCCCTTCTTCAGCGACAATCTGCTCAAAAATTTCTCGTCCTTTGCTTCTAGCTTCGCGATCGGGAGATGAGAAAATCATGCCTACCGCATATTGCCCTGCCTCCGGTAAGTTGATGCCTTGCTCTTGGGCAACTTTTGCCATAAATTTATGGGGCATTTGCAGCAGAATACCCGCTCCATCTCCAGTGTTGGGTTCTGCACCGACTGCACCACGATGTTCAAGGTTAACCAGAATAGTGAGAGCTTGCTCAACAATTGAGTGAGATTTCTCCCCCTTCATGTGTACAATAAAGCCAACTCCGCAGGCATCATGTTCAAATTGGGGATCGTATAGACCCTGTTTTTGGGGTGATGTGGTTCTGTTCATGGTCTTGGTATAGTTTCTTTTCAATCCTCAATGTTCTCTGAAGGAGGGAACCGGATACAGGAGGCAATAAAGCCTAGGTTTGTGCATCTGTGATACACGCCCTAAAGCACACGGCTTATGGGTTGTTTAAGTCAAATCCCTAATTTTCTTGACACCTCATCTCCTGAACTGGAAACCGTTGCTTTTAGATGTAGGATAGATTTTGCCGGTAAACCCGGGCGATCGCCTTTTTCTTAATAAAATGATCAGATCTGCCCCAAGGTTTCTGAAATATTTCTTAGCATTTCCTGAACCCAAGAGTCAGTCTGAAAATTTGTAGCCAATCTAGCAGAAATCCAGCAGATCGCTTGCTAGGCCATTTTACTCTTTCTTTTTTGCCTCAATTCTGGATGATTTAGAAATTTATAATTCATTGCAGTTTTCTGGTCTATAACCATGAGTTGGATTACTGATGTATTGTTGATATTTAGTTTAGAAGAATATCTGAACAAATATGATGAAGAAATTGAAGAAGTTCTTCCATTATTGAATGTAAATAGGTGGCTGCAAGAAAACAACTTTCTTCTATTAGATCGTTTAGATAATCATGTGACATTGGGAATGCAGGCTTGTGTTTATGGTGGTTCATTTAATTATTTCAATTCCAATGGCCTTATCGAAACCATACAGAAGCAACAATGGCAAAATCCCAAAGCGGTTATACTATTGATTCAAGAATAAGATGATGCTACCTTTAGCATCTACTCTGATTTTATTCTTTAATTAAACTCACCTTACCTAACCCTGAAGAAACGACGATAGAGAATCAGGATCGATATTTAACTGGCGTAGCTTCTCGCGTAGCTGTTGTAAATCTGATTCGGCGCGATCGGCTCGCTGTTTCTGGCGATCGCCGTTTTCTTAATAAAATCATCAGATCTAGCAGAAATAATGCAGAGAAGTTGCTACACACTTTTACTGTCCTTTTTTCGCATCAATATGGCATAGCTAAAAATTCTTCTGGTAATATGGCAAGGATTGATGAAGCGACAAAATCTGGAATATTTCGGGTGACAATAATTTCCACCCCAGCGGCCTTTGCTGCTTCACTGGTTACAACATCTTCAAAATCAGTCATAGAGCTTTGCAGGGCAGCCCGAATAACCTCATCGGTTACACTAGCAATGTGAAGATGCTGCAATAATATCGATAAAAGCTGACGCGCTCTTTCACCCCCTACTTGACGACGCAAAATATAGAAAATATTGGTTATACTATGACCAGAAACATATCCTTACACTTGCGGTTGTTTTACCTTATTTAAAGCTTGTGCAGAGGCAACAACAAAGGGTTGTCGTTGAGCGAGCATATCCAACAAAACATCACTATCAAATAAAACTTGCTTCAACTGTATTTCTTCTCCAGGTAATCGATATAGGAGTTGGTTATCTCTTGTGTATCCAATTCAATGATACCAATAAGGCTTTGAGTCCAAGGATCGAGATCTGCTAAAGAATTGAGGTTTGCGGTTGAAGCAGTAGAGACTTGAGTTTCTTGTTGAATAGAGGTTAACAAGACTTGTACTAAACGCCAACGATCTCCAATGGGTAAGTGCAACGCCTGACTTTGTAATTCTTGCCATGTCATTAGCCTTTTTAACTCCTATCCTAGGTCTAGACCCTATTATCGCATCCGTACCAAATTAAAGAGCATCTGGATCGATATTCAATTTTAGCATTCAACAGTTTGAATGCTTGTATGATCCCCATCCCATACGAAATTCATAGCTAACTTCTAATGAACTACCCGTTAAAGTCATTTGCCATTTTCTGGAGCGCATAGGCTCGAAAGCGGTCTAAGTCCGCTTGAATGGTCGATTCTACCGTGGGGCCGAGCAATTTATCCATCAGTTTGCCCACAATTCCCGGAATGGCATAGGCGACGGTTAGTTTAACAATACTGGTTTCATGGCGATCGTAAAAGCGAATGGCCCCCCGGTTCGGCAAGCCATCAACTGATTCCCATTGAATAATTTGATTGGGACTTTGTTTTAAGATGCGTGAGAGCCAACTAAATTCAAAGTTTCCTGAAGCCAATTTCCATCGAGACAATTGGGGATTTTCTTCTAATACGTGAACCGATTCAATCCATTTCATCCATTGGGGCATTTGTTCGAGATCTGACCATAATTCCCAAACGAAATCAATCGGCGCTTCGACTTCGACTTGTACGCTATGTTCTAACCAGTTTTTCATAAAAGTATTTTTGAATGAGCGATCGTATTTTTGGGAATCTAAGGGTTTTAAGTTCTTTGTTTTTTGCCTCTTGATAGAGAAATGCTATTAGGGCAAGAGGAAGTGAAAATATAAGATTTCCCTAGTCTATCATATTAGTTTAGAGAACGTTCTACTGACTCACTACACAATCTTGGTTAACTCCTTGATTAACAATCAGACCTTGAACATTGCAGAAGTTAGGAGTGGCAAAATTACAAGTATAACTGGCTAAACCTTCCCCTTGACGGTTAAACAGACGAGTATTATAGCCATAGTCGCGGGCGATCGCTCCCATTTTGGTCACGAACTCATAGCGGTTCAAATAACAAGTCTCGCGCCAAGCTTGACGGTTGACCACGACATCGACTCGCCCAGGGGTGTTTTGATCGCCACTGGGATAGGCAAACCAGGTAACCAGCAAATTCTTCCCATATTGCTTGCTAGCCCACCATAAACTTGGTAGGGTTAAGCGACCCTCTTTAATCGTATTTTCTGTAACAATTGCACCTTCACTGATAGAGACAGGTTTTCCTTGCTCAATTGCTTCCAATAGCTCAGTGTCCAATGGCAGAATCGAAGGAAAAGGAACATCCGGATTTTGATATTGATGTTGTCCCTGTGCGGGTTGAGAGTCCCCTGAAACGATCGTCAGAGTAAGGATGTATCCGAGAAGTAGAGATAAGGTGGAACGGAGCTTAACCATAGCGCAGATAAAGCAACGATGGGGTTACTCTAAACTATGGTAACGGTATAGTGGTCAATCAACAATTGCTCAGATCGGGGAAGTTCCGGATCGCCAGGAAAAAGGGTGAACTTTTTAACGGAGGGTGAGAGATGGAGTTCCCGAAAGATTGATGAGTATTTGGCGCTATTTAGAACTACTGGTCATGTGCGATCGCACCGGGAAAATCACCGCTGTGCGATCGCTCTATCCCCAGGGTCAAATCACTCATTTTCGTCGCCAAAAGGGTCTCCTGTGTAAACCCAAAATGGTCGTCAAAATCTTAAATATATATGGCAAAAGCGGTTGGGAACTTGTCAGTAACTATTCCCTGAAATTTGCCGAAGGATATTGTTTGGTTTATACTTTGAAAAAAAGAATTGAGAAATAGGCATAGTATCGCATTTCTCTCTTCTATGAGGTACAGCTTGAAACCTTAGAACCCAAGCCATACAAGCTATTCCCTATTCCCTATTCCCTAGCGCGAAGCGCTATACTTCCGACGAGGTAATAGTTACTCTAGCAATCGAGGAGAACCAGTTTGTTCTGTTTCTCGTTCCGAAGGCAGGTTCATTTAATCTTCACTTTATATGGATTAATTGATTCTAAACTATTCTCTAAGTTGGGAACTTAAAACGCCACCTAATGGTCTTTAGACTGTAAAGTTAGGATAGATTGATTGTCAATATGAGGTCATGTAAAAATGTCTAATACGTTGATTAGTGTGTTAGCGCTTACTGGTTTAACCTTAATTCCTCTGGGTGCTTTTGCCCAAACACCAACTCTTTTACCCATCGATCCAGAAGTTAGAGTCGAAGTTGAAGATATTTTCAGCTTAAGTCGGGCTAAAAATTTGGCTCGTCAAGCAGCAGAACAAGCCAATGGAGGATTGAGCAAATATCGTGCAGAAAGCTCCATGCATGGAGATGCCACCTCCTCTCCATTTGTGGATAACGAGGATGGTAGTTGGATGTTTAAATTCTATGGGGGAGAACCGGGTTTCTCTGTTCCCACAGTCGAAAGTGTGGTCACAGTTGCGAAAGATGGTTCTTGGGTGAGAGTAGACTATAACGGGCCGATTCGTGAGTAGGGCTTGGCACTGGTAAGGGGTAATTTGAAGTAATCAGTTGGTGACTGATTACATGAAGCGATAAGAGTAGGGGCGAACTTTTTTTCGCCCCTACTTCATTAATGTTCATTAGATTTCTTGCATAGGTAGTAAGAAAATAGATAGCAATACAATACTCCTGGATTCTCAGGACTATTGATGATTTCCTAACTTCTGCACGTCATCTATTAATCGTCTACAAACACATATTTATAGAGTTCACTTGGATCGGGTTCAGGGCTTTCGAGGGCAAATTTGACGGCATCATCTACCAGGGCTTGAATTTTGCGATCGATGTCTTTTAACTGTGCCTCAGTTGCTAATTCTTTACTGGTTAAATAGCCAGCAAACCGTTTGATGGGATCTCTGGGGAACCAAAACTCTTTCTCGTCTTTAGAGCGCAGTTCATCGGGATCGGCTAAGGAATGACCTCGAAAACGATAGGTTAAGGCTTCAATTACGGTTGGTCCTTCTCCAGCTCTGGCGCGGGCGATCGCCTCTTTAGCCACTTCGCGAACCGCTAAAACATCCATCCCATCAACTTCAACCCCATGCATTCCAAAGGCATGGGCCTTTTTGTAGATTTCTGGTACTGAAGTGGCTCGATCATGAGCCATACCAATTGCCCACTTATTATTTTCGACCACATACAGAACTGGCAACTTCCACAAAGCCGCCATATTCAAGCATTCAAAAAACTGGCCATTATTACAAGCCCCATCCCCAAAAAAGCAAGCCGTCACTTGATCGGCACTTTCATCTCCCATGGTTTCCCGACGATACTTACTCTGAAATGCTGCACCTGTCGCCACAGGAATGCCTTCCGCCACAAATGCATAACCCCCTAAGAGCTTATGTTCGGCAGAAAACATATGCATCGAGCCACCCCGACCTTTAGAGCATCCAGTCGCTTTGCCAAACAGTTCGGCCATGACTTCTCGTGCCGGAACTCCAGCACTCAACGCATGGACGTGATCTCGATAGGTACTACAGACAAAATCCTCATCTTGGCGCATGGATTTAATTACGCCAGAAGCCACTGCCTCTTGACCATTGTAAAGATGGACAAAACCGAACATTTTGCCCCGGTAATACATTTCTGCACACTTATCTTCAAATACCCGCCCTAATACCATATCTTCATAGAGTCTGAGTCCTTCCTCTCGACTCATTTTCACGGAAGATGAATCAAATTCTGGTACGATCCTCTCTTGAGCCATGAATGCGTCCCTTACTACCACTACAAGCTGATGTTATTGTTGTGCAAAGACTTAGTATACGTCAATGGGGAGATGGGGAGATGGGGAGATAGGGAGATGGGAACTTGATGAAAAAATCTAAAGGAGGGCAAGACAAGAATCGTTGTCCGAAGTATAATTCTAAGGGTTACAAGGGGGGCAGGTTTTCCAGACCCTAAACTGTAAGCATCGCTGCTGAGGGAGTAGACTGTGCGTATTCCGCTGGATTATTACCGAATTTTAGGTGTCCCACTACAGGCAACTGCCGAACAGTTGCAACAGGCCCACCGCGATCGCACGATGCAGTTGCCTCGGCGGGAATATTCGGAAACGGCGATCGGCTCTCGGAAATCCCTGCTCGATCGCGCCTACAATGTTTTATCCAATCCAGAAGCAAAAACAGCTTACGACCAAAAAACCTTTCATAAGCTCCCAGGACAAGGACAAGAAGAGACACAGATTCAAGAAACCTTGCCCTCACTGGAGGTCGAAGACCCTCAAGTTTTGGGGGCCCTGTTGATTCTCCTAGAATTGGGAGAATATGAACTGGTCTTAAATCTGGGGACAGAGTATCTCGAACATTTCTCTTCTGAGCCTCCTGAAGGATCGCAGATCAATACTATTCCTCAATTATCCCGCGCTGATGTGGTTTTAACCTTAGCACTCTCTGGTCTGGAATTGGGGCGAGAACAATGGCAACAGGGAACCTATGAGCAAGCCGCCCTATCCTTAGAAAATGCCGAAAAACTGCTGTTGAAAGAAGGCGTATTTCCGAGCCTGCGTGGAGAATTGCAAGCTGACTTATATAAACTGCGTCCCTACCGCATTCTAGAATTATTATCCGAAAATTCTGAGGATGGGATCGCCCATCGCCACGGGATTCAAATGTTGCGGGATATGCTACAAGAACGGGGCGGACTCGATGGAACAGGTGACGATCAGTCGGGACTCAGTATTGATGATTTCCTGCGCTTTATCCAACAATTACGCAGTTATCTAACATCCCTAGAACAGCAAACCCTGTTTGAAACCGAAGCCCAGCGCCCTTCGGCTGTGGCGACCTATTTAGCGGTTTATGCCCTATTGGTACGTGGATTTGCCTACAAACAACCTGCCCTGATTAACCGAGCTAAACGAATGCTGATGCGGTTGGGGTCTCGGCAGGATGTACATTTAGAGCAGGCGGTGTGTTGTTTGCTCTTGGGGCAAACGGAAGAAGCGACCAGAGCGCTTGAATTAAGTCGGGAATACGAACAATTAGGCTTTATTCGAGAAAATTCTCAGGGCGCTCCCGATTTGTTACCGGGCTTGTGTTTGTATAGTGAGCGTTGGCTACAGGAAGAGGTATTTCCCCATTTTCAGGATCTGGCCGGTTGTGAGCAGACGTTGAAAGAGTATTTTGCCGATGACCAAGTACAAGCCTATTTAGAAGCTTTGCCTTTAGATCGCACTGAGCAAAATCAATGGAGTGTGGTGGAGTCCAAACCAGAAACCCTTTCAAAGCGCGAGAGGCAAGGGAAGGTCAGTCTGAAGAAAACAGAAGAGATGGCTTCTATCTCTTCGGCTGCGGTGAGAGAACAGGGAGAGCATCAGGGAAGGAGAGTGCCAGCAACCACCGCTATGTTAACGCGCTCCGAGCCGCCTAAAGCAAAAACTGGCCGTTCTCCAGTTGTCCCTGGCGATCGCCCAGCCAATCAGCGTCCAGTCCCTAGCGGTCAGAGGCGGGGGTCCAGTCGCCGAAGCAATTCTACAACGGGTAAGTCTTCCATTCATTGGGGACGGTTGGCTCTCCTGGCGGCGAGTGGATTATTGGGATTATGGCTTTTGATTTGGCTGATCGGCCAAGCGATCGGTTTGGTGGGTTCCCTATTCAATACTACTCCTGGCTTAGAAGGGGAACAGTTACAATTGATGCTCAATCAACCCCCCATAGAGATTCCTGAGCCACCAGCCCAACCGACAGCCGATACGGGGCCGTTGACCGAAGAGAGGGCAAAAGTGGTGATTGAAACTTGGTTGAGTACGAAGGCAAATGCCTTTGGTTCTAATCATCAAGTAGATGAGTTGTCCTCAATTTTGGTCGATCCAGCTTTATCCACTCAAAGACAACGGGCGACGCAAGATCAGCAAGATAATTTCTATGGTGAGTATGAGCATGAGCTGATGATTAACGATGTGACAATAAATCTCGATGATGAAGATCGAGCAACGGTCGATGCAACAGTAAATGAGTCAGTAGAGTTTTACCGTAATGGTGAGGTAGATCGAGGGGCTTCCTATAATGATGAAATTCGAGTTGAGTATGAGTTGATTCGTGAAGATGGCCAATGGCGAATTCAAGATTGGTCGGTGTAGATAGCCCGTAAGGTTAGGAAAGTTAATCTGTGGTACAAGTCCTTTTAGAATCTCCAAGTTATCCCGATTATCCGATTCATGTCCCTAATGGTCTGGATATCTTCGATCCAGCTTTAGTACGAATTGCGCGCGATACCTATGGAGTCTATCGGACGGTGGCTGATGGTGCAGCCGAGAAGCATTCGGCAAGATTTCAACAACCCCTAGGGGTTGTGGTAAATCAGGTCAGCTATCGGGCAGTTTTGGTATTTCAGGAAGAGTTAGCTTTGTTGCCCACAGAGGTGTTTATTCCGTTTAATCATCTAGAAACTAAATTGTATTGATGGAGGAGTCGGGTGTGGATTGAAATTCCCAGTATGGCGATCGCCGTATTATTAGGATTGGCGATCGGTAGTTTCTTAAATGTGGCGATCTATCGCATTCCAGCCGGTTTATCGATCCTCTTCCCTCCGTCCCATTGTCCCCTCTGTTCCCATCGCTTGAGTATGGCTGATAATATTCCGGTGTTTGGTTGGTTGGCGTTGGGGGGAAAATGTCGCTATTGCCACAGTCCCATTTCTTGGCGCTATCCCACCATTGAAGCGATCACAGGTTTATTATTTCTAGGAGTATATCTCCAGTTTGGCCTCTCTTGGGAAACGGTGGGATATTGCTTCTGTTTGAGTTGGTTGTTGGTGTTAGCCATGATTGACTGGGATACCTTCACTTTGCCCAATGTCCTCACTCAGTTTGGACTCGTCATGGGTTTACTCTATCAACTGCTTCGAGGGGCAGGAGAGGCATCTCCATTTCTTGATGGCATATTTGGAGCAATCCTAGGCTTGTGGTTATTTGAAATTATTATTATTTTAGGGTCTTTTCTGCTCGGTCAAGCTGCTATGGGAGAGGGAGATGCTAAACTCGCGGCGGCGATCGGGGCTTGGTTGGGGTGGAAACTTCTGTTATTATCAGGATTTCTTGCCTGTTTGATTGGCGCTGGTGTTGGGGTGGGGGCGATCGCCTCTGGCCAACTCAAACGCCGTCAAAAAATGCCCTTTGGGCCTTTTCTTGCCCTCGGCGGGGCCCTGACAATTTTCTGGGGCGATCGGATGATATCAGCTTATATACAGTTCTTTTTCTCGCCTAACCTGATAGGATAATCGAGTGTCTTGGATTACGATTCGCACGACCTCAACTCGCTGGGAGGCAGAACTGATGGAACAGTTACTCAGTGCCCAGGAAATTCCCACTCGCCTAGTTGATTGTGGAGTAGTCTCCTATTTCGGGATGGGATCTCCCACTGCCGTACAAGTTGCCCTTGAACATCGTTGGAGTGCTTTGTTACTTCTAAGCGAAATCGAGGAGATATCGGACGAATAATGTCCCTTTTACTTTAGATAATCTCTTTATTTTTCATGTCCTTATTTGATTGGTTTGCCAACAGACAAAAAA
The DNA here is from genome assembly GCF_028330985.1 of Roseofilum reptotaenium CS-1145. NCBI lineage: Bacteria > Bacillati > Cyanobacteriota > Cyanophyceae > Desertifilales > Desertifilaceae > Roseofilum > Roseofilum reptotaenium. The sequence goes on from NZ_JAQMUE010000064.1 coordinate 100,626, forward strand.
ATTCTCCCATCAGTCCAGAACGTCAGGAACGGGAAATTGCTGATGGGTTATGGACTAAATGCCCCATGTGTGGAGTTTTAACCTATACAAAAGATTTACAGGGAAATCAAATGGTGTGTTTAGAATGCGAACACCATTTTCGGGTAGATAGTAATGAACGCATTGTTCAATTGATTGATCGTAATACCTGGACTCCTTTGGATGCCCATTTGCAACCCGATGATCCCTTAAAGTTTAAAGACCGTAAGCGGTATAGCGATCGCCTCAAAGAATATCAAGCTAAAACCGATCTCAATGATGCTGTACAAAGTGGTTTAGGTCAGTTGGATGGCTTGCAAGTCGCTCTAGCCGTCATGGACTTTGGCTTTATGGGAGGCAGCATGGGGTCAGTAGTGGGAGAAAAGATTACCCGACTGCTCGAAAAAGCTACTTCAGAGCGAATCCCTGCGATCGTTATTTGTGCCTCTGGAGGCGCAAGAATGCAAGAAGGAATGCTCAGTTTAATGCAAATGGCCAAAATTTCAGGAGCCTTAGAGCGCCATCAAGAAGCTGGTTTATTATATATTCCCGTCCTCACCCATCCCACCACTGGTGGTGTAATTGCCAGTTTTGCTATGCTGGGCGATCTGATTCTGGCTGAACCAAAAGCTACCATTGGTTTTGCTGGACGACGAGTGATTGAGCAAACCCTACGGGAAAAGCTCCCAGATGATTTCCAAACCTCGGAATATTTGCTGCAACATGGCTTTGTCGATTTAATTGTTCCCCGTACCCAACTGAAGAAAACCTTAGCTCAGTTGGTGCGTCTTCATGGAGGAGTAGAACAGGTTCATAAACCGATAGATAAGGTACAACACAATGGAGATTCTCCCAGCTATCCCCTGCCCGATCCTACCCTCAACACCCATCACTTGGCCGTTGATAATTGATATAGCACTTTGCGCTAGGGAATAGGATTGGGGTATATGGGTTTGGGGATTCGATATTGTACTCCACAATATCGCAAAGCACTGTATTGATGCACGAGACGACTACACTCTACTCTATAACAGCGCTTTGCCCTGTGATGAAATTAATTGCTAAAAAGACCGCATGTAGGGACGAAAAGCTTTTCACCCCTACGTCTGGTCTACTCAGCGATCGATGCAATGAGCTTCGTCTCATACTATTTCTGTATGAAGTTGCACTTTACAAGTGGTTGAGAGTAATTGGTCTCTCCAGGACTCATGAGTTGCACGATCAAAGAGAAAGGGTATCACTAGACCAGTGCGAAGCGCTATAGCAGTGAACTCGTTAAGTTAGGACGGTTAGGGTATTGTTCGAGGCAATAGGTACTCTAGCAATCGAAAGTGTCCTAACTTTTCTTTTCTCTGCTATATAACTTCTCTCAATGGCATAGAATGCCTAGGATTGGGAGACAGTTTGACGAAGATTGAAGGCAGGAGTAGCAAGTTCCAGGGCCCCATTACGGGTATAGTCTTGCCACAAGAGCGCCAATTCTTGAGCTTGGGAGCGTCCGCGATATTGGATCTGATACATCCTGCGAGGCCGTCCTCGTCGAGCGAGTTTCTTCCAATATCCGGTGATCATCTCTTCCTCTTCCAAGAATTTGAGGGCGCTGTAGAGGACGGTATCCGATAGGCGGTATTGGGGATACTGTTTTTTTAGGACTCGAATCAGTTCAGTTCCATAGGAGTCTTTATTGAGCAAGATGGACAAGACATAACAGACTGTTAATTCTGTATTCAGGTGAATCGGTGGTGGGTCTTGAAAAAAACGATAAATTTCATCAAAGGTCATAGCTTTTCTCTGCACAAGCATGAATGAACTCAAATCAGGCCAATGAACTGGACTTGAGTAAATGCAGCCCTGGTTATGAAAATTCCCTTACAAAACGTTAAAGACTGGCTCAGGTTAAGTTGAAAAGAAATATTGGGTCATTTTGAGATGCACACCCGATTGAGCCTAAAAGCCTAAATATGTTGCCCCAAATGCCAGTGTTTTGGGTTTAGTAGTTGATGGTTACCCCGATTGGCAGGTGAAATCCTTTGAGCTAAAGTCTAAAGCCCTGTATGAAGACAGGACGGTGAGTCACTTGACTCCTTACATCAATAGATACAGGCGCTTCCCTTAGAATCCAGAGCTGGAGGCACTAAGATATACGCTCAATTCCTATCAACCATGCAGGATAACATAATTATTCTGGAAGCTACAAATAATTCTGAATCGAGAGGCGATCGCCGCTTCGAGTTTCCTGCTAGATTAAGGGATGGAGCTGTAGCGAATCACTATGCCTGAGAACGACCAATTCTATGCCCTTCCCCCCGCTGTAGAGAAATTTTCGGGGAACTTGCGTCTGACAGCTTGGATTAGCTTTTGGACTCAGGTAGTATTAGGGGCGATCGCCTCTATCATCTTTCTGTTTGCCTTAATTGGTCAAGAGACCAGGGCAGGAATTCAAGACCCCGGTCGTGGAGGAGGGGCATTTTTTGCCATTTGTGGTCTCCTCGTCCTCTATTTCAGCATTGTGCAAGCCTTTCGCTACACTCGGTTAGCACGACAATTGCGATCGCCTGATAGCAGCGTGCGTCCCACTAAAGCTGCAACCATCCAGATGATTAAATTTGGCCTGGTCTGTAATATTGTGGGCATGAGCTTATCTCTCTTGGCTGCCGAAGCGATCACGGGTATTTTACTGGGTAAATCCCTCTTTCAACCCCAGGGCTTAATTCCCACAGGAGCGGATCTAGGAAGATTTATTGAACCCATTGATTTATTTGTCTTGCTCGGCAATACTCATACAACAGTCTCTCATTTTGTCTCTATTGTGGGCAGTCTCTGGCTATTGAATGCTATCAATCGGCCTAAGTCCTAAACGATAACAACCGCCAGGGAAGTTAGAAGATAGTCTATTTCCTGTTTCCTCAACCCCAATTAAAACCATCCTTCTTGTTCTAACTCTTCAATCAGTTGTAAGGCTCTGGGGTCTCCGACTTTCAGCAGAGCCGATCGCGCATCTTCGCGTACCCCTAGATCTTCATCTTCTACAAAAGATTCAATCAGACCATCGATCGCCCCAGCATAGACCACATTCGAGGGCAATTCGCGGGCTAATTGGCCTAACGACCAGGCACAGTTACTGCGAATAGCGGGAATAGGGTCTCGGCGCAGGCCTTGAATTAGGGGAGGAATCGTGCTAATGATCGCTTCATAACTAACTTGGGCCATTTGGGCTAAAGCACTAGCAGCCCAGAGACGCACGGCTGGAATATCAGTACGCAGGGAGTCAATGAGAGGGTTTAAACTGCGGCGATCGCGATTATTGCCTAAAGACCAGACTAATCCCTTGCGGACATAGCCGTTCCAATCCCGCTGTAGTTGGTCTATCATGGGTTCGATCGCCTCTGAGGAGGGATTCCGGCCCAGAGCATAGGCTGCACTGACGCGCACCAAAGGACAGCGATCGCCCAATAGACGAATTAAATGGGGAATCGCTCGATGGTCTTGGATTTCACAAAATACCCTCGCTGCTAACATCCGCTCTTGGGTGACTGGGGATTCTAGCAAAGGCAAAATTTCCTCTGGATCGGGAGGGGGGGCGCTCTCTGGAGTACCTTCGATGGGCCCTAGGTTATCCAGGGGACTACTCAAGTCAACGTTGTCGTTGAGTACAGATTGGTCGTTATCATTGATTTGCATAACTTGCAGTGTACTCAATCTTGGGGGTCAGACTCAACAGGGAATAGGGACAATCCGGTTTTATGCTTTCCTTGAATCCTTTGTATATAGTGTCATTTAGTTGCTTTACATCCTGATTTTAGCGTGCCTCAGTTGAATCTCAAAGATAGTTGGGTTGATGGCAAGAAAACTGTGGAGATGTTAGGGGATAAGCAAAGAATTTTTCTCTATGGTAACAGTTGGCTGCTCAATACGCCCCATGGGTGGACGAGCTTTATAGGGCTACGTGCGATTTCTACTTTAATCATTAAATGCTCCTCTAAAGAGATTTTCAAGTAACCGCTGTTCGCGATCGCTACGTCTTTGGTGCATATCCTGGTCATACCGAAATGGGGGGTTGCAGGATTGATATTGGGTATTGCCCCAAATGCGGATCGTGTAATCTGTACCACTGGTGAGCATAAATTGGTTATCGCGAGTAAATTGAACTGTTTGAATCGAGTAGTATTGATAGCCTCGCTGGTGATAGGTTGGACAGTATAAGGTGTTGAGCAACTCACCCGTTTTCCAGTTCCAGATTTTGATTTCACCGGTTTTGAAAACACCACACAACACGACACCATCAGAACTAAAGAAACTTGCCTTAGACACCTCTGGATTGGGTAATTGCCAACGTTGGATTAGACCACCCGTCGTTAGCTCCCATTGTTGAATAAATCCACGGTAATCGAGTCCTATAGCCGTTGTCCGATCTGCACAGATATGGATCGGCCGATAGTTCCCCCCGTCTTCCCAGAGAATGCTGTAAAGTTGAGTGCCACTATAACTCTTGTAAATTTGGGTTTTTCCATCCACATTGTAGAGTAAGAGTTGACCATCCAGGCTAAATTGAAGGGTAAAATGACGCAAGTATCGAGATGGTGGAATGGGCTGAAAATAGAGTTTGTGCTTGGCTTGTAGATCCCAAACTTCAAAACCTTTTCTAGGATTGCTGAGGGTTAAGAGTTTTTCATCTGGACTCACTACAATGGAGTCTATCCAGTCTTGTTTACTCTCAATAGTATTGAATATTTCTCCTGTACTGATATCTTTGACTTCAATATAATATCGTTTCTCATATCTATTCGGACGCTCGTGATAGAGGATGTAACACCGCTTACCATCAGGACTTAAGTGAAGAAATTGTGCATGGCTCAATGTTTGGCGATCGCCTAGAAATACCTGAAGTAATCCCTGTTGGAAATCCCAAATTTTCAGCGTCTTATGCAGCTCTACGGTGATTAATCGTTGAGAATCAGGGGTGAGTGCGAAGGGAAAAGCCCAGAGTATATCTTGGTATACAGCGCCCCCCTCTAGGGTGTGCAACTGCTGGAATGATGAGTAGTGAGAGGTAGGACAATCTGCTGAAAAGGATTCTGACATTTTGCTGCTTCTGGATACAGGGCAATCTAGCGAGATCGGTTGGTGAACCCATTCACTCTCATTAGATTAGATGTTACATTATATTAGCTACTATCTCTTACCTAGATTGAAGAACGAGTGATGGAAAACGTCAAGCAACATTTTGAAAGCGAAGCTCAAGAATTTGATGGGATTATACGTCGTCTCATTCCTTACTACGAACAAATGCTTGATGCGATCGTGGCTGCAATTCCCTTTAGTCCATCTCAGGTAATTCGGGTTGTCGATCTTGGATGTGGAACAGGGACGATCGCCAAACGAATTAAAAACACTTATCCTCACGCTCAGATTACTTGTGTTGATATTGCCGAGAAAATGTTGCAAATTGCCCAAACTAAACTCGGTAAGGGTGAAGATATACGATATCAACTGGCTAATTTTGAAGAGTATGAATTTGATGCAGTTTATGATGTAGCTGTTTCTTCACTTGCCTTACATCATCTGGTTAATGATAGTGACAAAATAAAGTTTTACAAGCAAATTTATGCTTCGCTGGCTCCCGGCGGTCTTTTTTTTAATGCTGATGTGGTATTAGCTTCTAATTCGCGTCTGCAAGAGCGTTATATGGAACAATGGCGAGAGTATATGCTGCGACAAGTTTCCCTAGAGGAAATCGAGGAAAAGTGGATTCCTCAACATTATGATGAAGATCATCCCTCCCCCCTCATGAGTCAAGTAGAGTGGCTGCGAGAGATAGGTTTTGTGGACATTGATGTGATTTGGAAATACTACAATTTCTCCGTATACGGAGGGTATAAGCCTAGTATAGAGTAGGAGATACTAGGAAAAGATGGCGATCGCCTCTATGTCAGAATAGAGAAAAAGTCCATATCCTGGAGTGAGTCCCATGGCGATAGAATGATGTACGTCTTTGATACCAATATTTGGGTTGCTGGATTGCGATCGCGTAGAGGAACTAGTTTATTCTCCTTAAAGCCATTTGTCAACGATGGGTTATACCAGCCGTTTCTGAAGCCTTATTTTTAGAGTATACTGAAGTCTTGAAGCGAGATTAAAATCTACAGAACTTCAGGATTTTTTGCCTGCTGCCCAATTATTTGGAATTCAAGTGGTAAAACCGGGAAGTTTAGTTCAGTCTCTCAAATTACAGGAGAAAGTTGGCGAATGAATACTTATTCTCTAAAGTTACCCGATGAATTATTGACTGAAATTCAACGTTTGGCTGAAGAAAAACAAGTTTCCCTCGATCGCTGGCTCTTAAGTGCCATAACTGAGAAAATAGAAGCGCAGAAGAGAGTTCACTTGCTGGAGACTTATGCAAAACAAGCTGATTATAGCCACTTTGACCAAATCTTAGATAGAGTTCCTAACGCAGAACCCATCCCTGGGGATGAGTTGATTTGAGAAAAATTAGGAAGATATGGAATAATCTGAACCTGCCCCCCCAAATCCCAGAAACCAGGTTTCTCGCGTATCTTTTTGTTGGTGTCCTCAACTTGGGTAGAAATCCGGTTTATTCCCACGGGCTAGGCTATACTCGATGTGGGGCTACCTACCCAAATCGCATTTTAGCCAATTTCACCCTCTCAGGAATTCCTACTCGGAAAAAACGGCGCGTTTGCACCAATTATACTACTCTAAAATCCAAACGCGATCCCATTCAACTATAAATTAATAATATCATAAAAACTATCCTCAAAATCATTTATTGAAACAGAAAGCGAATCGCCTGCCATTTCACCTTTGACAAGAGCGCTTTCATATTTATTTACAAATTTTTGTACTTCTTCAAAAAATATTTGAATGAAATTACTTCGATCAGTTTTTGATATTATTTCATCACTTTTCCTAATTATTAATATTTGGTCTTTCTTTTTCTTTACTGTAAAACTGAAAGAACAATCCATTCCTATAAATTTATACTTTTCCCTTGTTGGATTATTAACCAAATAACGAATTCCATCTAACAATTCAGAAATAGCTAGAAAAATCATCATTGACTGATCGGGAGTTTGGTTCATTGACGAATGTATACCATATTCACCCTTAATAGTCATGTGCCCTCGGCTCAATCCATCAATTTCGTCTTCCAATTCATGTAAGGTAAATTCCATTCTTAAATTATTCATTTAGAGTCGGAATATCTCTTCCAATAGAAAAAACATAGTGTAGGAGCGGGTTCTCCCAAATTTAGGATACACAAGGATTAATTCCCTGAACCCGACCCCACCGCTAGGGACTAGAAACCGGTTTTCTTGACACTCTTGGGAGGTTAATTGACGATCGCCCCAAAATCCGCCAATACCCGCGCATAATTCCGCAGAATTCCCAGTAAATTCAACCGATTAGTTTGTATATTTTCATCTTCTGCCATCACCAGGACACTATCTTCGCCATCGAAAAAGCGACTGACGGTAGGGGCAATTTCCGCTAAAGCATTGACCAAATCTTGATAGTTGCGGGTTTCTTGACAGCGTTGGGTTTGGGGAACAATTTTTACCATGGCATCGTAAAACGCTTGTTCTGACGCTTGCTCGAATAAGTCGGGTTTGACGACTCCCACGGGATCGAGTTGTTCTTTGTCCAAACTTCCCTTAACTGCTAACCGAGCGGAACGGTTGACGGTGGCGTAAATTTCGTCTAACTGTCCAGATGTGCGGATTTCTTGCAAAAATAGGGCGCGTTTGAGCAAGTCTAGCAGATCGGCTAAGGAGCGACTGGCATATTCGGGGTCATCTTCCCCTAAAATGGCATTGACGAGATCGTAATCAATGCCTTTGTCTTCCTGGAGTTGGGTACGGATGCGTTGCAAGAAGAAGTCTTCTAAGGTGGGGACTAAATTGAGAAGGTCGCTATTGGGCCAGCAGGACGCTACACTATCGACGAGGAGTTGATGCAGATCCAGGGGTAAGTGAGCCTCCCAGGTAATACTAATAATGGCATTGGCTGCGCGTCTGAGGGCGAAGGGATCGGATGAGCCACTGGGAATCATGCCTAAACTAAAGATACTAATTAAAGTGTCCAGACGATCGCCCATTCCGACCACTTGACCGACCAGAGTTTGCGGTAAACTATCCCCAGCACCTTTGGGTAGATAATGCTCCACAATCCCCGTAGCGATGGCTTCCGGTTCTCCACTGCAAAGGGCATACTTTTCTCCCATGACTCCCTGCAATTCGGGGAACTCGTACACCATTTGCGTGACTAAATCTGCTTTACATAATAGGGCCGCGCGATCGCATAATTCCCGCTCTTCACTGCTTAACTGGAGTTGCTCGGCCAAAACCTTAACGCAAGTACGAATACGCTCCACTTTATCTCGAACAGAGCCTAATTTTTCCTGAAATGTAACCGTTTCGAGCTTCTCGACATAACTTTCCAAGGGTTTCGCTAAATCCGCTTGATAGAAAAACTGACCATCAGCCAGCCTAGCGCGAATCACCCGCCCATTTCCCTGAGCAATCAAGTCTGACTTGGCGGGGTCACCATTAGAAACCGTAATAAAATAGGGCAACAATTCCCCAGATTCTGCCGATTTAAATACGGGAAAATAGCGTTGATGGGACTCCATTTCCATCGTCGTCACTTCCGTGGGGAGTTCGAGAAATTCATCATCAAACTGACCCGTCACTGCGGTCGGATACTCGACTAAATGGGTCACTTCTGCCAGTAAATTCGGGGAAATTCGTGCATATCCGCCTAATTTTTCCGCGCACGCTTCAACTTGAGCTTTAATGATTTCTTCCCGCTTTTGGGGATCAACTTGAATAAAAATCGACTCCATGGCCTCCAAATAGTCCGATGCTTGCTCTAGACTCACCGGTTGAGGATGGAGGACGCGATGGCCGTAGGAGAGGCGATCGCCAAAAATTGGAGTTGAACCATTTTCGAGTATAATCGGCAGTACCTCCCGATCGAACAGGGCCACTAACCAGCGAATGGGACGGGGAAAGCGAATCTGACCATCTCCCCAACGCATAAACCGTCTTCCTTCTAATCCAGAAATCCATCGGGGAACCCATGCAGTCAACAATTGGGGAACTACGCAGCCAGGAATTTGTTTGCGAATAAAGACAAAATCACCCTTTTCCGTCGGTCGAATCTCGAAATCCTCTACCTTTACCCCTTGCTTTTTAGCAAATCCTTCTGCGGCCTTGGTTGGCTTCCCGTCCTTAAATGCAGCTTTAGCGGGAGGGCCTTTAATCTCTGCTTCTCGGTCAGGTTGTTGCAGAGGTAATCCCTCAATCAGGACACAGAGACGACGGGGAGTCCCATAGACCTCGATACTGGTGGGTGTCAGCAGGTCGTTTGCTAAACTTTGGGCAATGAGCGATCGCCACTGACCGATAGCACTAGCGATAAAATCAGCAGGGAGTTCTTCTGTACCAACTTCTAAGAGGAATGTAGACATATAGCGCTTCGCGCGGTAATGGGTAATGGGTAATGGGTAATGGGTAATGGGAAAACCATCTTTATCGCTGAAGTTCTCAGTTTACCTTGTTCTGGCTCTGATTAACCCAAAATACACCCATCAGAATCATAGCACCTGCGATCGCCACAGTCAGAGTTAAGGGTTCTCCCAAAACCAGCCAACCGATTGCGGTAGCGATAATCGGCACTAAATAGAGGAAGCTAGAAGCTTGGGCCGTGGATAAGTGTGCTAAGGTATACGTCCAAGCGATATAGGCGATCGCGCCTGGAAAAATTCCCAAATAACCCACCACTAAACCCACGTTTAGCGTATCCGGAAATCGAACAAAGAACAGAATCGGCAACGTCCCCAACCAGACCGTATAACTGGCTAATTCTAAAGGAGAATAGCGCTCAAAAAACGGTCGCTGAAGGATAAAATAGAAGCTTTGGGAAAACGCTGCCATTAAAATCAGCCCAGAGGATAGAGCAAAAGTCAAATCTTGTCCTTTCCCCAGAACAATTAACACCATCCCCCCTAACCCCAAAGCCATTCCTAACCACCCTTGAAGCGGTAAGGATTCCTTGAGAATCGTAGCGGCAAGAATCGCTGCTATACAGGGACTAGAAGCATTTAAAATGCTGGCCGTACCTGCGGGAACCACCGTCTGTCCCCAAGATAAGAGTAAATGATAGAAAGAAACCCCTAAACATCCTTGAAGTAATAATCGGGGTAAATCGGACGAATGGGGGCGACGAATTTTTCCAGAAACCATAGCAAACACTGCTAGTCCCAAAGAAGCAATCAAAAATCTAAACGCCACGAAATTGAGGGGATGAATCGTTTGTACCACATAACGAACTCCCGGAAAAGCCGAACCCCAAAGCAAGATACAAATAGATGCCCAGCACCAGCCGACCCAGCGAGATTGAGTCCTCATCTTTCCCGCTCACTCAATAGCCAATAAGTCGTCATTCTTCCTCGTCCTTTCACCGTAAATGAGCCTCGTTTTTCTAAAATAAATGTATCTTGTAATTGATCGTAGGTGGCTTGAGTCACTTGAATCTTACCGGGTAAACCTTGAGATTCCATCCGAGACGCTACATTAACCGTATCTCCCCACAAATCCAATTGCAATTTACTCACTCCGATAACCCCAGCAACTACCGGCCCCGTATTGATCCCAATTCGCAGTTGAAAGGGTTGACCATTGCACAGTTCCAACCGATTTTCTAGGACACAAGGACGATTAAAGTCTTTGATGATTTCCTGCATATCTAAAGCCAGATTTGCAACTCTTTTAATAGATTTTTCCTCTTGTATATTCTGGTAAACAGGCAAGCCTCCAACCACCATATAGGAATCGCCAATCGTCTTTATTTTTTCTAGTCCATAATGCTGGGTTATTTTATCAAATTCAGAAAATATTTCATTTAATAAATCCACTAATTCAGTCGGATCTATTTTGGCCGAAAGTTCTGTAAAGCCAACTAAGTCGGCAAATAAAACAGTGACTTCAGGCAAGTAATCCGCAATAGTATGGCGATTTTTTTTGAGCTTCTCCGCAATATATTGAGGAAGGATATTTAAAAGTAATTTTTCTGATATTCTTCTTTGTTTTCTTAATTCTTCTTCGATCTTCCTTTTTTCGGTGACATTGCGAACTGTTCCTTCAAAGTACAGTAGATCGCCATTCTCGCCTTTGACTTTACGGACACTCTCAGAAATCCAAATTTTATCCCCGTTCTTACAATAGACTTCTGATTCAAATTCCTCAACAAAATCATAAATTTCCATATAGGCTAAAAACTCATCTCGCCGTTGAGGACGGACATAAAAATTTTCATTAATATTGGGAATTGTATCAATTAAGTCCTCTGGAGAATCATATCCATAGAGTTTAGCGAGAGCTAAATTCGCTTTCACAAATTGCCCCTCTGGAGTGGTTTGAAACATACCATCAATAGCATTTTCAAAAATACTGCGATAGTTTTCTTCCGCTTTTTGGCGAGCTTGAGCTTCCTGTGTGAGCAATTCTTGAAGGTTAAGCAAGCTCAGTTGAATGTTGATTTTTGAGAGAACTTCGGTGACTTGAAGCGGTTTGGTGATATAGTCGTTCCCTCCTACTTGAAAGGCTCTGGTTTTATCTAAATCGCTCCCTAATGCACTGACAAAAATAACAGGAATTGCTCGATATTCTGGATGGGATTTAATCTTTTCACACAGTTCGTAACCATTGATATCTGGCATCATAATATCAAGCAAGATTAAATCCGGTTGAGAATGGCGTACAGCATTGAGTGCTAATTCGCCATTAATAGCTTTGCGGACACGATACCCTTGTTGAGTGAGGATATGGGATAAAAATCGAATATTATTCGGGTTATCATCGACGACTAAAATATCCTTAGACAAGGGTAAAACAGTATGGTCTTGCATTATCGGAAATCCCAAAGAAAAATGGGGGGCGTGAACAAAATAGTCGAACTTTCTGAGCCTCGATCGCCTCTTCCCCGTTATAACATTTGGATCGATCCTCAGTTCAATACGCCGAACCCTTGATTGCCTCTAGGGTAGCATCGAGAATCCGATCTAGGCGGTAATGGTGGAGTAAATCGGCGATCGCCTCCCTTAAGTCGGACTCAGCCTCTGGAATCTCTTGCAATAGTTTTTGAATAAACTCTTCATCGGCTTGAGTGGCAGCTTGATGTAACTGATTAAGCCAATCCATGGGCATCTTCATTAACTGCGTTCCATTTAATAGTGCTTCTGTCCGATCAACCGGGTGTGCAATCATTTCCCGATCGTCACTGGTTTCATAGACGTACTCTATACTTAAATAATGACTCATTTTGTCTAATAAAACGGCTTGGGTAACGGGTTTATAAACCAATTCGTTACATCCAGCCTCTTCGATCAAGATTTGGTCTTCTTCCAAAGCGCTGGCTGTGAGGGCTAAAATCGGAATGGCAGCTCGGCCGGTGTTTTGTTCTTGCATCCGAATCAAGCGAGTGGCTTGATACCCATCCATCACTGGCATTCGTAGATCCATCCAGATCAGATCGGGGGACCAACTTCTCCATAAGTCTAAGGCTTGTTCTCCATGTTCGGCTTCATGCAGCTCAAATCCTAGAAGCTGGAGTTGTTTTAATAACAGTCGCCGATTTTCCCAATGGTCATCAACCACTAAAATCCGGTAGATGGGTTGGTTCGGTGCTAAGGCGATCGCCTGTTTTTCCACTCTCTGCTCTGGAATTTCTTCCGGATGGACGGTTCGTAAGGGCAGTCGGACTCTGACTAAGGTTCCCACACCCACCTGGGAAGAGATATGAATATCCCCTCCCATTAGTTGAAGCAGTTGTTTACAAATAGTCAAACCTAACCCCGTCCCTTGTCCAGATTTCACCCCGGAGCTGGTTTGCATAAAGGGTTCAAATAATAAGGGTAATTCCTGTGAGTCTATTCCTTCACCCGTATCTTGGATTTCCCAGATATAGTCTTGGATCGGAAGCTGATTATTCTGAGGTGCAGGAAAAACCCGAAGTTTCACTTCTCCTTGATGGGTGAATTTTACGCTATTGGATAATAAATTGATCAAAATTTGCCGCAGTTTTCTCTGATCCGCAATCACCCAATCCGGAACGTTGGGATTAATAGTGGTTGATACCAGAATGCCTTTCTGGTCAGCTTTGAGTTTTAAAATATCCTGCACTTCATCGAATAAACGATTTAAATTGAAGTAGCTTTCTTCGAGACCAATTTTACCGGCTTCAATTTTAGATAGGGACAGAATATCATTAATCAGGTCTAATAAATGCTCTCCACTGCGATTGATAATTTGCAAATATTCCTGGTGTTCAGAACTAACAAGAGATTCTCGCCTCAGAATTTGGGTAAATCCTAAGATTGCATTCAGAGGAGTGCGTAATTCATGACTCATACGAGCAATAAATTGACTTTTGGTTTGATTGGCAATTTCTGCTGCTTGTTTGGCACTTTGTAGGGCCAGTTGAGTCTGTTTCCGGGCTGTGGCATCCATGCCTACACTGAGTAGTCCCGTTATGTCTCCAGATTCATTATAGAGTAAGCGATTCGTCCATTCAATCCAGACGCGATCGCCATTCTTGAGTTGATTTTCGTTTTCATAGGTAACATACTGGTCTGTGTTCTCTAAAATATGATCGATTATGGAGTGTAGAGTGTTGCCCTCTATATCTTGGTTTGGCACAATTGTACCTTTAACATTTTGACCGATAATTTCTGCTTCTGTATACCCAAAAAAACGTTGGGCGAATTCGTTGAAAAACACAACATTTCCTTTACAATCAACTTGTAATATGATACTGTTCGCCGAATCCACCAATTGACGATACTTCGTTTCACTTTTCCGCAGTGCAGACTCAATTCGTTTGCGCTCTTCTATTTCTTGTTCCAACAAATGATATTGTTGATTGAGGGTATCTTTAGCCAACTGTAGTTCGGTAACATCGGTTTGCACACCGATATAATAGATGAGTTCTTGTTGTTCGTTGAAAATGGGGGATAAGGAGAGATCATTCCAGAAAACTGTGCCATCTTTGCGGTGATTTTTGAGAGTGATTCGGCAAGCTTTTTTCTCTTTTAGAGCTTTTCTTAAAATCGTTAATCCGGATTGATCCCGATCGTCTCCTTGCAAAATGGTACAAGTTCGACCAAGAATTTCAGCTTTTGTATAACCAGTTAGTTTTTCAAATCCGGAATTGACGTAGATGATCGGATTTCCGGGTTTAGTGGAGTCACTAATAGTAATACCATTGGTGCTGGCGGCGATCGCTCTTTCCAATAACCCGAGTTTTCTTTCCGTCTCTTTTCGATGGGTAATTTCACGGGAAACCCAAATAGCTGTATCTTGGTTTAAAGGAGAAATCGTGGACATAAACCAATGTTCTTGTCCTTCAATTGGCCAACAGTATTCAAGGCTTTCTATGGTTGTTCTGCGATCGATGACATACCGTGTCCAATACTTTTTAAATTCAGCAATTTGAGAGGGAATAAGATATTCAGTTTTTTGAGGTAATTTTTGTTTTTGGTGGTACAAGCTGATTGGAGAGCGAGTGGGAGCAATTTTAATACATTCCCCTTCATAGTTAAAGACCATAATCGCTTCATCCATCTCCCTAAACATTGCTAAAAGCTGATTTTCGGAGTTTTGTAATAATTGTTTAGAGTGTGTTAATTCAGTAATGTCATTAATGTTAAATAACAAATATTTTTGGCCGCCCAGTTTAATAATTTGGACTGAGATCAAGCCAATTCTTTGTTGATTGTCCTTGTTATTGAAGATGATTTCAATATTAGACAGTTCTTGTTGTTGTTCAAGTCTCTGAACTAAAGAATCCCAATCTTCAGAGAATAAAAAGGACTTCAAATTAGATATTTTTTCTCCAATCACCTCCGCCCTATCGTAGCCAGTATATGCCATGAAGTGTTCATTTATTTCTAATATTGTGCCCCGATCGTAGCTCATCAAAAACAGCAAACTTGGACTAGAAAAGAAGATTTTATGAAATCGTTCTTCTGATAAGACCCAACTGGCTTCTAGTTGTTCAATAATATAGTCTTTTTTCTGGAGCGATCGCCATAAAGCGAGGTGTTCTTTGTCTTTTTTGTTGTATTGAATATAACTCTCAACTTTAACGCGCAGTTCGATTAAGCTGAGGGGGCACACCAGATAATCCTTAACTCCAGCTTCAAAAAAGGCAATTCTATCCACGGAAGTACCGGAGGAATTCAGGGCAAAAATAGGTATATTTTTATAACTCGGATCGGTGTGAAGGGACTCACAGAGTTCTAGGGCGAGAAAGCTGGGGATACTCACTTCTACAAAGATCAAACTCGGATCTACCGCATCAAGTAAGGGAATCACTTGGGAAGGAGCGGTAGCCCATTCGAGATGATACCCTTGTTCCAGTAGAAAGGTAGAGAGCCACGCTAAAGATTCCGGTTGGGGATGGGCGATAATCAGTCTAGTCGGTGAAGATGGAAGGGGATGAAGCATATTTGCAAACTCCCAAGAAAACAACAAGACGCTTAAGCCAGATCAGAGTGATTTCTAGGGTGTTTGAATAGACAACCTGCCTGGGCTGAGTCGGATTGATACTTATGATAAATGCAAATCGGTATTTCTTTAAGTGAGTCTGGGCATATCAGTATAAAGATAACTTAATTGCTCTGGAGTGAGTTGATCGGTGGCTACATCTAAGACTAATTTGCCAGCTTGTAGCCCCAAAATCCGATCGCTATAGGTTTGGGCTAAGTCCACTTGATGTAAATTACATAAAACGGTTAATCCTTCTTGCTCGCAGAGCGATCGCAAAATCTGTAAGATACGATGGGAAGTCTGCGGATCGAGACTGGCTACTGGTTCATCTGCTAAGATTAACTGAGCATTTTGTGTTAGAGCGCGGGCGATCGCCACCCGTTGCTGTTGTCCTCCCGATAGGCAATCGGCTCGTTGAAAGGCTATATCCATCAGTTTAACCCGCTCTAGGGCAGCCATTCCTTCGAGTAATAGCGATCGCGGCAACTGTCCGCTCAAACATTGCCATAGGGATACCTCCCGCAACCGTCCTCCCAAACAATTTTCTAAGGCACTGCGACGACGGACTAAATTAAACTGTTGGGCAACTAAGGCGATCTGAGCGCGAATTTTTTGTAATTCCTTGGGTGAAGTGTTGGTTAGCTCTTGATTTCCAAACCAAATTCGACCGCGATCGACAGGCATCAGTTGTAGAATAGACCGCATCAAGGTCGTTTTTCCGGCTCCACTCAACCCCAGCACGGCGGTAAACTGGTGAGGAACCAGAGTAAAACTGACCTCATCTAAGGCCATTTGATTTCCAGAATAAATTTTGGTCAGTCCTTCAACTTTAAGCAACTGAGTCCTCCCATCAACACTTTAACCATTAACCATTCAATAATTAATCATTCTTCAACTTGCCAGCCTACTACTGGCTAGAAGAAATTCCTGTAAGTTTGAATGGAGAGGGTTTTGGCTCAAAAGAATAGTACGTTCTTTGACTCTGTTCTTCCTGACGTTTAAGATCCTCATATAGAGTTTGTAGATCGTTATTGCACTCCTCCATATACGCCCTTCGTGCTTGACGGACTTCTTCCACAATGGGGTCACGTTTCATCATTATCCTCCATTAATTCTTCAGGGGTACAAATAACTGAGGGTTCATAACCCCTTTCACGACAGATTTGTTCAATCTTTTTTCGGGTTATGGCATTGGCAATATGTTTGCAATTCCAAGTGAGTAAATAATCTATCCCATTGATCGCACCGATCGCAATATGCAGAGAATCGGCTGCTGCTGTTTGGGGAATAGCCGCTTTCTGTAAAAAGAGTTCAGACAGTTGTAGGGCAAGAGGAGAATTTTTTAAAGCAGCTAGGGGTTCCAGTAAGTCTAATCTTTCTTGTGCAGCATTAGAGTCTCCCCTACGAGCTTCTTGAATAACGAGTTCTGAAATATAAATCTCAAATTTAGGACGTTCAGTTATCCACCACTCGCTAGTGATTTGTTGATGCCCAGCAATAATAAGGTCACGACTAGGGCGTGTCGTAAGGTGGCTAATAACTGAGGTTTCAAGGTAAACACTAGGCATAATATTAGTTGGGTGCTAATCACCTATGATATCCCAATATTTCCCTGTATGCAGAATTGGGTAAGGAGATCGCTATCTAGAACTTCGTCCTAAGCAATAGGCAGTAAGAGCTTGCCTATTTTTTGCCTTTATGAGCGCGCATCGTTGTCAATTCAACGCTAAAACTATAGGTTATAAACAACCATGTTTGCCCTTTCCCTATGTCTGAGGAGCCGTTTTTGATTCAGTTAACTTGGCAAGATCCGGAAACGGGCGATCGCCAAGACTCCGTATTTCCCTTACCTGTTGCCTTCGGTCGAGAGGAGGACGCAATGCCCAAAACCGTGGAGAATAAGATGGTTACCCCCGTCGTCCTCAACCATAAGAAAGTCTCTCGGTTCCATGCCTTAATTACCCTCGAAGGCAAGCAGATCCTATTAACTGACCATAGTGTTAATGGGACTCGATTACATAATCATCTCTTACAGCAAGGAACCTTACCCCTTCAGAGTCAAGACCGGATCGAAATTGGCCCCTATCCCATCACATTAACGTTGGTCAATCAGACCGATCCGCAAGCGACTGAACCGGAAACTGCCCGGCGATCTACACTGAATTCTCAAACTCCAGTTCCATCAACGCCTTGGTGGTCTCAGTCCTGGATCATTAGTATGGTCGGCGCACTGATGGCAGGTTGTATGGCAGTGGGAACTTGGGCCCTGATGAGTTGGTTGTTAGAGAAGTCTAGACCCTCTAGACCTACGGTAGAAGAAGCGGTAAGTCTGGAATTGCACAGATGATTCAGTTGAGATGGCGCTGGATACTGATTAGCCTGTTGGTGTGTTGGTTCACTCTAGTGGCTTACCCCAGTTGGGGACGCTCTCCGTTTAGCCCCATCGAACAACGGGCAACGGTGGAAATGGATGGTAAGGTTTTATTTGAAATTAGGGGGATTGTGGGCTTTCCCGCTTCTGAGAGAGCAGAGGTGATTAATACGAAGCTTGAACAATTGCTGCAAACCCATTTAAAGTACGGTTTACCTCTGCCAAAATACTCGATCGATCGGAATAATGAGCAATCGACTTTAAGTTTTAATGATACTTATTTGTTAACCGTGACTCCTGTGGATGTGCGGGGAGAGCGAACGACAGAAGCCCAAGCACGACGCTATGCAGCTTGGATTTTAAGCGGAATTGAAACAGCTCAGTACGAGCGTACGGCTAAGTATCTGCGAGAAGCGGTATTTGTGATGTTGGGAGTGCTTTTGGTGGCGATTGGCCTTCATGTGGGGGTGAATAAGGGGGTGGAGTTGTCAGAGCATTACTTCAGAGTGTTGATCGACTCCGAGAGCTGTCAGTTTAGGCACTTGCAAATCCCGGATCAATTACTGCATCGGTTAATGAAATTAGGCAGGTTGGGGCTGTTGTTGGGATTATGGTATGCAGTGGGCTATTATCTCACGGATCTGTTTCCCTGGTTGCGGCGATCGCGCTATTGGCTCTTCGATCTCGTTTTCCAGAGTTTAACTGACCCAGTTTTTATCCTGAATGAGAATAGTTATTCTCTGCTGGATCTGCTGACATTGATTGCCTTGACGGTGGGATTATGGTTTGGGGTGCGATCTCTCACTCGGCTCTTCCGCAACCGTGTCCTAGCCTTTACGGATACCGATCGCGCCGTGCAAGATGTGTTAGGGGTGTTGGTGCAATCCCTACTCATGTTTTTGGGCTTACTCATTATTTTACAAATTTGGGGATTGAATGTTAGCTCCCTCACGATTATCGCCAGTGTGTTGGGGGTAGGGATTGGGTTTGGACTGCAAAATATCGCCAATAATTTGATTAGCGGTTTGATTATTACCTTCGAGCGCCATGTACAAGTGGGAGATTTTGTAGAAGTCGCCAACTTAATGGGAACGGTGGAACAGGTAGGCGCTCGTAGTACCCAGATTTTAACCTTGGATCGGGTGTCCATCATTGTGCCCAATTCCCGGTTTTTGGAAACCGAGGTGATTAACTGGAGCCATGGTAACCCCGTGTCGCGGTTGCGCTTACCGGTGGGAGTCTCCTATGATTGTGACCCAGAACAGGTACGCTCTGTCCTGCTGAATACGGCTAAATTACATCCAGATGTGATGGTTGAACCTCCTCCCCATGTTTTATTTAAGGGGTTTGGGGAGAGTTCTTTGGATTTTGAGTTATTGGTGTGGATGAGGGAACCGCGCCAACAGTTTAATCTTAAAAGTGACCTCTATTTTCGCTTAGAGAGAGCACTGCGCTACTATAAAATGGAGATTCCTTATCCTCAACGGGATTTACGTTTGCGATCGACCCATTTAGACCGAGTTGTAGAGCAGTTGCAAAAAGGCAAAGAAAATCCCCAACTCGAGAATAGTGCCCCCTTAGAGTTAACCGATACAGCATTGGAGTATCTAGTGCAAAGAATGCAAGAGGAAGAAGGTGTAGAAATCAAGGATCGATGGTATCGGGGGAATTTCTATCCGGGTGTGTTTGTAGCTGCCGAAGCGGTAGATTGGTGGATGAGAGAACTGAAGCTGAAACAAGTACAAGCGGTGGAGTTAGGGCAGGTGTTGTGCGATCGCCAAATCATTCATCACGCTTTTCAAGATATCCCTTTTCAAGATAGTTATGACTTTTACCGCTTTTATGCTGATTGAAGGTTGTAGCTTGGCTAAAACGAAGTGATACTCAGCCCCCAAAATAGAGTCAGTCATAACTTATAAATTTTCAACTTACTCTATCCTGATTGATAGAGGAATTCTTAAAATTCAAGAGAGCGCGAAGCACTAGTCAATAGGCAATCGATTGTATTGCTTGGAGTCTAGCTTTCAAGCTGTACTCCATAGAAGAAAAAATTTCTATACAATACAATTCTAAGAATTTTCCAATAATGGTTTGCCATCATAAACTAAAGCATTCCTCCTTTCCCGCAGCGTTTGCTCTTCGACAATGATTCCCTCAATTTCATCCACAGCCTTCTCTGAAACCTCCATCAAAGCAGCCATCTTCCGAATAGCTACTTTTTCTTCTTCATTGTATTCTCCATCAGCCGAGCAAGCTTTTATCGCCCAATAGAGGGAAGCTTTTTTTGCTTTTGCAACTATGGGACTACGGGACAAAATATCGGCAATATTTTCATCACCATTGTACGCTCTTCCTGCTTCAATTACAGACATAGAAAGTTTGCGACAAGCTCCCAATCCAAGGGCCCACTCACGCTCTGCTTCGCTGATGACACCATCACCTTTACTACAAACTAAAAGGGCTTTTAATAAATCTAATCCCTCTTCATCAGTCAAGTCCCTATTCACAGACCATCCCCACTGTTCTTTGAGCGCCCAAGAAGAGGCCATTTTTAGTAAAGTATCTTCGTTACTCAATTGTTTTACTCCTTTAGATCTAAAATAATTTCATACGATTAAGATTATATTTAGGACTTGCTCTAGCTGTCAACGGTAGATCCCTGTATAATCCATTAGGTTTGGCTGGATTAACCGTTTTAGGATTGCTATGAATTTTACCAATTTCACCCAGATGAAGGAGAGCCAAGGATGGGCAGGATTAATCGTTGAAGTGTCCTGTTTATCTTGGGTTTGGCTGATTGGGGTATGGACGCTGTTGTGTAATACCATGGTGTTGCGTCAAGCGACATTTGAGACTCTATTACCATTTTCCGCGATCGCCCTTATTTTAGCCATTGTCGGTTTTTTCCTCAGTTTTCATACTGTTATTCCTGACTCATCCTCCCTAGCAAAAGACAGCCCAGAACGTCCTAAACAGCAGCTTGGAAAAGATTTAGCGCTTCCTTTGGGTATAGCAGTAATCCTAGTCATCATTTATGGAATTACGGATAATTTTGTCCTGTTTTGGAGTCTAGCCACGTTGGGATTAGCCATTTCCTACGGGCAACTGCTCCGCAAATCTCCAGAAAATTTGGTCTTAAAATCACCTAAAATTGTCCCCTGGGAATGGCTGCTCGGATTAGGCGCTCTCGCTATTATCGCTACAGCAATCATCCATCGTACCCATGGGGATGATGCCTTTTATCTAAACCTGATGGTAGCCGCTCTAGATCATCCCGATCGCCCCCTGATGGTACAAGACACGATGCATGGTGTGCCCAATGTTCCCCTACTATTACCCGTCTATCGGGTGCATTCAATCGAACTTTTAGCCGCAGTCATCAGCCAAATAACCGGCATTTCCCATCTCTGGGTTCGTAACTTCTGGCAACCCTTAGCGATCGCACCCCTAGTTGTTTTTGCCTCTGCTCTCTTTTTCCGGGCGATCGTCCCTCGTCACTGGTTAAGTGTCACCACTGTTACCACTTTTTTATTAGTAATTTTAACCACGGCTGCCGGGTTAGGAAATTTCTCTCTAGCGCGGTTGCAACAGGGAAAACCTCTTTTTGTTGCCATCCTCGTCCCCCTGATTATTGTCTATACTCTCCGGTATCTAACTGCACCTAGTGCTTGGAAATGGATGATTCTCACCTTGGCTAATATTGCCGCCGTCGGCTGTAGCTCTACCGCTCTCTATGCCGCTCCTCTGACAGTATTTCTCACCACTTGCGGATATTGGAATCCTACTAGGAAAGCCACCTGGAGAGCGGTATCTGTTTTAACGACTGGTGCTTATCCGTTGGCGATCGCCCTCCTCTTCATCACCCAAGTCAAAACCTCCTCCCCCAACATGAGCAATCTCAACTTTGAAGCTATTATCAATAACGACTTCGTGCTACACCTCAAACACGGCATGGGAGGATACTTTTTTTGGGTAGCTACTTTAGCCAGTTGGGCAGTTTTAACCGATCTCAACCTGCGCCGATTTCTTCTAGGGACAATCCTCATCTTTATGCTCCTATTTATGAATCCCTTCCTGCAAGAATTTTGGGCAGTTAACCTCACCGGAGTTCCCACGTTTCGCCGCTTATGGTGGGTCATTCCTCGCCATCTTCTTCTTGGAATTTTACTCAGTTTTCCTCTCATATTCTCTTCCTTTTCCTACTATCAAAAGCAAGCTAAAATCACATTTTATGCCTTCGTCTCCACCGCTCTAATTGTTCTTTCCACCGCCCTTTCCCCTAACCCCTACTCTCCCCAAATCGACTTTAACCTTATTCAATACCGCTTTCCTCCCCAACCCAAACTCCCCCAAGAACGGCTCGATCTCATTAACCGCATTCAAGCTAAAGTGCCCCCTGGAAGCTATGTCTTAGCTCCCGCTTCTCCTGTAGGTGAAGAAGTCGCTGGAGATGAACTAGCCCGATGGATGATTGTCCCTCGAACTCCCCTATATCCCATTGTTGTCACCGAAAGCTATCTAAACGTCACCAACTTTTTCCCTGAATCAGAAGCACAACAGCGCCGTATTTTATCCCAATATATTAGTGGCGTAAATCGTCCCTCAAACGCTCCCCAAGTTTTACAATCTTCTATTCCTCAACTCTCCATAAAAGCAGCCATTGTCCCCCTGAGTAATCCCTGGGAACCCGAAATTAATGCTCTTCTCTCCTCATTAGGTTTTCAGGTAACCATCATCGATCATTATGCTCTTTGGATTTTATAATTATGTATGCTATGCTTCGAGCTATCATAAAGTACAATAGCAACAATAAGCAAACTAATTTCTTAAATATTTCGGATTAATTAAGTCCAGGGCTACAGCCAGAATAACATCAATCACAGAGCTGGTAGTAGGAGAAAGGGGCAAGTTTTAAACTCGCTTCCACAACCTATAGCAGAGAAAGGGAGAGTTAGGACATTTTCTATTGCGATTCGTGCCTGTTGCTAGAGTGCCTTAAACCATCACCTAACTGTCCTAACCAACTCCTTTTCTGCTATAGCTGTGGGATTCATGCCATTTTTCTTTAAGTTTGCAACTAATAATTTCTATTGAGGCAATTGTCTGAAAGGCTTTATTAAGCGCAATATCATGGAGAAATGGTATCACCCAATTTCCCGTGAGCTGTGGAAAGAATCTCAAGGGGTGACAAGGAGGCTAAATAGTAGAATATATAAGAGATAGATATTCATCAACACACATTCAACATATTTTTGATTTCAAGACACTGAATGTTTGCGAGGTAAGGGTTCTAGCTGTTCAGTTAGCGTTAAGCATAGAACGGACGGTGGTTCAAATCCCGTCTTCGCCCTCTTAAAAATTTGAATTTTTCTCGGTGAGCCACTGCAAGTCGTCAAACCAGCGCTCGCTTCCCTACTTCAAATTAACTTAAAACGACTATAACACTGACCATGGGGTTTGCCGGGCTGTTTAGTTCTAAGTTTTTCCGATCCCCATTGAGAAACGTACAAATGTTAAACTAGCACCTGCTAATGGTAGACTGGGGTTCAAATCCCTCCCTGCTTGTTAGTTTTGCCCCATAGATAATGTAAAGATTTGAGTTCACCTCGCCCTGGATATACCTTACCTGTCTTTGCGGCCGCTTCAGCGGTGGCGGCATTGAATTGTTTAAATGGGACACAAGAGATCGAAAGTGTATCTCTAGATTTAATCGATCCTGCCGAAAGGGTCAATGTCGCGATCGCCGAAGTCTCCAGAATTCGACCTGGAATGGCCTTGGGGATCAGTCATAGTGACCCGGGTGATAATCTGGATTTGACCCGTTATACTCCCGTTTGGGCGTTAGTCGAAACTTTATCCACGACAGCATCAGAATCTGAGAATCGGATTGAAATTGAAGGGGGAGAAGGAATTGGGAAACAGGTGGATCATGAAGGAAAAGCAGCCATTTATGGCTATGCTCGGCAACTACTCGATCGCAATCTTAAATCGCAATTATCCCCCAATCAAAGCATTCGCGTTACTTTAGTTCTTCCGGAAGGACGGAATTTAGCCAAACGTACCTCTCTAGAAGCCTTTGGAATAGTGGAAGGATTATCTTTATTGGGAACGACAGGTATTTCTCAACCCTTAAGTTCCCCGGAACAGTTAAGCCAATTTCGGCAAATTTTACAGGAAAAAGCGCAGCAACACGATCTCCTATTTTTCTGCTTAGGTGAAAATGGTTTAGCCTTAGCTCAACAAAAGGGTATCGATCCCCAACAAATCGTCAAAACAGCCAATTGGTTAGGCCCCATGTTAGCAGAAGCGGGAGCGCAACAGGTTAAGGAGATTATTTTATGGGGCTATCATGGCAAATTAATTAAGTTAGCGGGCGGGATTTTCCATACGCACCATGATCTAGCTGATGGCCGCTTAGAAATTTTAACGGCTTATGGGGCAAAGGTAGGTCTGCCAGGAGACAAATTACACGCTCTATTGAGTGCTAAAACCGTACAAGAAGGCTTAGAGCAACTGCGTCAGTGGGAACAGGAATCAGGGGAAAACTGGGTCGAGCGAGTTTATGGGGAAATCGTGACCCAAATCGATCTCCGATCTCAGGCCTATATCTATAAGCAAACCCAGCAACAGGTAACCGTTCGCTCCGTTCTCTTTGATGGCGATCGCCAGATTATTCTTCACTCATGCGAAAATATAAACATCAGAGGTTCGCTCTTGTGATACCCTAAAAAGATCAATTATTATTCACCCCTACGACGAGCGGGCACTTGCCTTCAGTTCGCCCTACGCACAACTAAAAGTATTGTATTCCTGTTATTGATCGCATCGACCACTGCTTATGACTGTGCAAACCCAAACCTCCCTTCCTACACCTCCCATTCGCGCCTTGAATCGCCAAATGATCGTTATCCTCGATTTCGGTTCCCAATACTCTGAACTGATTGCCCGTCGAATTCGAGAAACCCAAGTTTACTCAGAAGTTCTATCCTATCGAACCTCTGTAGAACAAATTCAAAGAATTAATCCTAAAGGCATTATTCTTTCTGGTGGACCCAACTCAGTTTACGATCCGAGAGCGCCCCAGTGCGATCCCCAAATTTTCCACATGGGTATCCCTATTCTGGGTGTTTGCTATGGGATGCAATTGATGGTGCAACAATTAGGCGGTAACGTGGAAAAAGCAGAACGGGGTGAATATGGAAAAGCAGCCCTGTTTATTGACGATCCCACAGATTTATTTACCAACGTAGATAATGGCAACACCATGTGGATGAGTCATGCGGATTCCTGTTTAGCTCTGCCAGAAGGATTTGAAATTCTTGCCCATACTAATAATACGCGCTGTGCGGCGATCGCCAATCATGAGCGGAAACTCTATGGCGTACAATTTCATCCCGAAGTGGTTCACTCCATTGGTGGTATCGCCCTGATTCGCAATTTTGTCTATCATATCTGTGATGCCGAACCCACTTGGACAACAGAAGCGTTTGTGGAAGAGTCCATCCGAGAAATTCGCGCTAAAGTGGGCGATCAACGGGTATTACTCGCCCTATCCGGAGGAGTTGATTCTTCAACCTTAGCCTTTTTACTGCATAAAGCGATCGGCGATCAACTCACCTGCATGTTCATCGACCAAGGATTTATGCGAAAAGGCGAACCTGAATCCTTGATAGAAATGTTTGAAGGACAATTCCATATTCATGTTAAATATATCGAAGCCCGCGATCGCTTCATCAAAGCCATTGAAGGGGTAACCGATCCCGAAGTCAAGCGCAAACGCATCGGCCATGAATTTATCCGCGTCTTTGAAGAAGAATCCAAACGCTTAGGCCCCTTTGATTATCTAGCTCAGGGAACCCTCTACCCCGATGTAATTGAATCAGCCGATACCAACATGGACCCGAAAACCGGCGAACGGGTGGCAGTCAAAATCAAAAGCCATCACAACGTGGGAGGATTACCCAAAGACCTACAATTTAAGCTGATTGAACCCCTGAGAAAACTGTTTAAAGATGAAGTTCGCAAACTTGGACGCTCCATCGGTCTCCCAGAAGAAATTGTTCAACGTCATCCCTTCCCCGGCCCAGGTTTAGCCATTCGCATTCTCGGAGAAGTCACGGCCGACAAACTGAACATTCTCCGAGATGCAGATTTTGTTGTTCGGGATGAAATTCGCCAGCGAGGGATTTATCATGACTTTTGGCAAGCGTTTGCCGTTCTTTTACCCATCCGCAGTGTTGGAGTCATGGGAGACCAACGCACCTATGCTCACCCCGTGGTATTGCGCTTTATTACCAGTGAAGATGGCATGACTGCAGATTGGTCAAGGGTTTCCTACGATCTCTTAGAAGCTATTTCTAATCGTATTGTGAATGAAGTGAAAGGGGTAAATCGGGTGGTTTATGATATTACCTCCAAACCTCCTGGAACGATTGAATGGGAATAAAATCTAGCCCTTTGGCGAGTCAGAGGGAATACAATAGACCTCTTGCATCAGTGAGTAAAAAATAAATAGGAATGGAGTAATCCTGTATTTTTATCCCTATTGCCTATTGTCTCTTCCCTCTTCCTTTGACACTTGCTGATCCTCCCCTCTTTTCCCTTTAATCCGATGGGCAGATGATGGAGATCTATCGCTCTGAACCTGTGGAAAAACACGAGTCAACTGTGGAAAAATAGATCGGAGTAAAACATAAGTTAGTACACCGATCTATCTTGAAACCTTGTTATCATAAACTATTCCCTATTCCCTATTTCCTCTTCCCTAGGGTGTATCGCTCTAGGTGATTCTGTGGAAAACCTAAAGTAATTCTCAAGGATTCGCTTACGGTTGAAACGTAATTTGATTGGAGTGATAATCGGGAGGCTCTACATGAATGAGAACCCGAACGGGGTGATATTTTTCCTGTAAATGGGCTTCTACTGCTTCGGTAATTTCGTGGGAAGTCGCCACATCGATCGCATCGACAATCAGATGCATTTCAATAAAGACTTGCCGACCGACAATCCCTCGTGAGGCAATATCATGACAGTTTAGCACACCTGGGACTTCCATCACAGTATCATGAATGGCTTCCGGGGCGATCGCCATTTCATCCACTAACCAGGGTAAATTATCCTTGAGAACTTCCCAACCACTATAAAATACCAATAGAGCCACGGGAAACGCTAATAGCACATCTAAAAGGGGATAGCCTAAAACCACTCCCAATAATCCCCCCAAAACCATAATCGTCACCCAAACATCACTCATGGTATGTTTAGCATCCGCAACTAAAATACCACTGCCAATCCGTTGACCGACGGCTCGTTCATAAAAGGCGACAAAAATATTAATCCCCAAAACAATCAGTAATATCCATAAATCTTCAAATTCAATCGTCAGAGGATCGCCTTGAGAAGTGAGACGCTCGAGGGAACTTGAGACAATTTCAAAACAAGCAAACCCTAAAAACGCGGCAATTCCCAAAGCGCCAATAGCATCAAATTTCTGATGTCCATAGGGATGTTCGCGATCGGGTTTGGGTGAGGCGAAGTGATTGGCAACTAATCCCAGGATATTATTGGCACTATCGGTGACACTATGAAGGGCATCGGCTAATAAGCTCAGTGAGCCAGTTTTCCAGCCCACGAGGACTTTAATCAATAACGCCAGTACATTGAGTCCTAACGTAATGAACAACACTTGACGGACTTTAGAACGAATATCTGTAACCATTATCTTCTAGGATAGACAATAGTCTAATCCGGTTTATAGACGTATGACCCAACTAACTCTCAACTTTGCCCAAGGTTCTGTATCTTTTAATTTTACTCCCGAAGCTGCCCAAAACCTGAAAGCAGAAATTAATCAATTGATGGATCGGCTCAAAACTTTGGCAGCGCAACCGGTGACTCCAGGACGGAAACCCCCTCAAGCACCGATGGAATATCACCATAATGGGGACGTTTTCCTAGAGATATTTTGTAATCCTAATATTTATGCAAGTCCCTTTGCAGCAAAGGTTTTGGTGACTCTGAAAAGCGATCGCCTGCGCCTGAGTACCGAAGCGGAACTTACCCGTGTGATTGAAGACCTCAATGCCTATTTGGGATAGAGCGCTTGGCGCAGTAGAAGGGGAATCGGTAATCGGTAATGGGAAAACTATTTTTAACGATTTCAGATGAATTGGCAATTTTTTACGTCACCCCTTAACAGTTTAGTATAATTAAGTCCTGAAGAACCGTCCTGGCGGGGATGGGTAATGAGCAATTCTGATATTTGATATAATAATAGGTTGGTCTCTCCTATACTCAAAATTCAAAACTCATTACCCTATTACTCACCCCTTCCATGAAATCAATCCAAACCTTTCTGATTCTCAGTATAACAGCCTTCTTTAGTGTACTGATTTTTTCTGCTTGTAGTCCAACCCGCACTTCAACTACTTTAGTTATGGGAACTTCTGCCGATTATCCTCCCTATGAATTTAAAGATAGTACAGGAGGAGAAGAACGGATTATTGGTTTTGATGTGGACATTGCCCAATATTTAGCTGAGTCCCTGAATTTTGAGCTGAAAATTGAGGATATGAACTTCGATCGCCTCATTCCTGCCTTAGAAAATAATGAAGTAGATTTTGTAATGGCAGGGATGTCTCCTACACCGGAGCGCCAAGCCAAGGTGGAGTTTACGGATCTCTATTATCAAGCTTCCAGTATTATTCTCATGCCTAGAGGGGCAAATATCAACTTCAAAGAGGACGCAAAAGACAAGCGGGTGGGGGTACAAGGGGGATCGATTCAGGCAGATGCAGCTAAAAAGATTACTGGGATTGAGTTAGTCGAGTTCGATAAAATTGGCGAAATTATCCAAGAGGTGAAAGCGAAAACCCTAGATGCAGCGATTATCGAGTCCACGGTAGCAGAGCGCTATGCTTCCGCGAACCCAGATTTAGATTTTACCCAGCCCTTTGATACCGAATCGAGTGGATCGGCGATCGCCCTCCCTAAAGGTTCTGCCTATACCGAATCCTTTAATCAAGTTTTAACCGAAATGAAAGAGACTGGAAAAATAAAAGAACTGATCCAGAAATGGTTCAGCTAATTCAACCCCATTCACTTTACAGCACTATTCTGGCTCAAAACTCATTACTCATTACTCATTCCAGCGTCTGGGAGGGAACTTGATATCCTTTTTTTCCCATGCTTAAACGTCTCAAAACTTGGACTGCTCTCCTGCCTCGTAAACTGTCTTTACGGGTTGTTTTAGTTGTGCCCTTTGTGTTGCAAGTTTCCTTAGCTGTTAGTTTAACCGGTTGGCTCTCCCTCCGGAATGGGCAAAAAGCGATTAATCAAGTCACAACCCAACTCCGTCAGGAAATCACTGCTCGCATTGAGCAGGAACTTGCTAATTATATTCATGATTTATATTTAGTCAATCAAATTAATCAGGATGCTGTAAACCTCAACTTACTCAATCTCCAAGATTATCAGCAACTGCAAGCCTATTTTGGCAAGCAATTACAAGCGTTTGAATCAATTAGCGCGATAAAGTTTAGTAGCGAGCAGAGAGAATTTTTAGGCTTAGAGCGATCGCCGGATGGATATGTGCTATCCTTAGCCAATCCAGACACAGAGCAAACCCTAGAAACCTATCAATTAAATGGCGATCGAGAAAGGGGACAGCTCTTGTCCTCTACCCCAGACTACGATAGCCGCCTAGAAGTGTGGTATGAGAATGCTATTCAATCCGGAAAAGCGACTTGGGGAGGCATTTACACCCACCTCGGTTCAGAAACCTTAGCCACCACCGTCAATCAACCCGTTTATAGCGAAATCGGCAAACTCTTAGGTGTTTTCGGTGCGGAATTTCGCCTCTCAGAAGTAAGTGATTTTTTAGGAACCTTAGATATTAGTCCAGGGGCAGAAGCCTTTATTTTAGAGCGTTCCGGCTTATTAGTTGCCAGTTCCACCCTAGATCGCCCGTTTCTCGTCACCTATGGCACAACCCTCAGAATTCAAGCCACCAATACCAGCGATCGCCTCATTCAATCCTCTGCCCAATATCTGCAAGAAGAATTTGACACTTTAGAAAACGTGGAAACCACGGAAAATTCAGCGTTTTTGCTCGAAGGAGAGCGGCAATTTTTACAAGTCACTCCCTTTCAGAATGCCCAAGGCATCGATTGGATCATTGTGGTGGTGGTTCCAGAAGCCGATTTTATGGAGCAAATCAACGCTAATACGTGGATTACCATACAATTGTGTGCGATCGCCCTCTTCGTGTCCATTTTACTCGGCTTAAGAACATCCCGTTGGATTAGCCAATCCTTACATCAGCTTATTCAAGCCACTGAAGCGATCGCCAAAGGCAACCTCAATCAACACTTACCCCACTTCTATCTGCGCGAATTAGAAACCTTGCGCCGTTCCTTTAACCAAATGTCCCAACAACTGCGCCATTCTTTCCAAGCCTTAGAAACCGCCAACCAAACCTTAGAAGAACGGGTCGAAAAACGCACCGAAGCCCTCAAATTTGCCAAAGAAAAAACCGAGCAAGCCCTACAAGAACTCAAACAAACACAATCCCAACTCATTCAAACGGAAAAAATGTCCAGTTTAGGTCAAATTGTTGCCGGAGTCGCCCACGAAATCAATAATCCCATCAGTTTTATTTACAGCAACTTACCCCATGCCAAAGAATATCTAGAAGGATTGATTGAGTTGATTGAACTCTATCAAAAACACCATCCGGAATCCGCCAATGAAATCCATCAAAAAACACAAGACATAGATCTAGAGTTTATTGTCGAAGATTTTCAAAACCTAATGATTTCTATGCAGAGTGGAGCCGATCGCATTCAGAAAATCGTGTTAGGATTGCGTAGCTTTTCCCGCTTGGATGAATCCGATCAAAAATGGGTCAACATCCAAGATGGATTAGAGAACAGCTTAATGATTTTGCAAGCGAATTTACAATCGATTCAAGTGATTGAAAACTATACCAGAGTATCCAATATTTTTTGTTACCCTGGCGAAATCAATCAAGTCTTTTTCCAGATCCTAGAAAATGCCATAGATGCCCTATCTGAACCCGATATTATCGATCCCACCCTATGGATTGAAACCCAAGACCTCTCAGAAGATCGGGTGCAAATTCGCATTTCTGATAACGGCCCAGGAATTAGTGAATCGGTCATATCTTCTATTTTTGATCCCTTTTTTACCACCAAACCTGTGGGCCGAGGAACCGGGTTAGGTCTCTCCATTAGCTATCAAATTATTGTCGAGAAACATAAGGGGGAACTCCTTTGCAACTCTACCCCTGGAAAAGGGGCAGAATTTTTGATAAGATTACCGATAAAATTGGGTTATAGTTAACCAAAATATAGTCAGATATAAACAAGACATGGATTCTATTGCAAAAATCCCCTTCATTTTGGCTTCGAGAGATTAATTCTCCTTGGGTGAACTACGCACCTCTCTATCCCATAGCCCATAAAGGCATTTGGGAATGCTTTTCTTAAGATATTATAAGAGCCTAAAATATCCCCTTGACATAAGAATCCTGTATCAGTCCGGTAAAGACCTCTTTTAATTCTTTTTTCCGTAAACTTGGGAATTTCTACTGTTTCCCCATAAACGGGAAGCGGATCTAAGTTGAAAAAGTTCGACTGACTCGTATAACTCTCTTCAGCGATCGCCACTTTAATCCCGACTAATTGACATTTATAAGTCAACATTTCAATCAGACGGTTGAAAGGAATCCCCACAATTTTTTGGTTGTTCACTTTCCCCATCTTGACCTTTTGTTTCCAACCCTCATTTTTGCCAATGACTAAAGTAGTGATATTTTTCTGAACGAGTAGATTGACCAGATAACGGCTGGCTTGATGGAGATAGTTCTCCACTTTTTGATTTCGGCATCGAGTAATATCAAGTCCGATGAATAAGTTACGATATAAATGAAGAGTGTCCAAGCAAAGCAATGCCCCGACTCCTTAAGATAGTCCCCCACCAGAGTAGAGAGTCCCTGGGCGTAGCCTACCATCAAGCAAAAGAGGGCCCA
>NZ_JAQMUE010000065.1 GCF_028330985.1 Roseofilum reptotaenium CS-1145
CTGGGCCCTCTTTTGCTTGATGGTAGGCTACGCCCAGGGACTCTCTACTCTGGTGGGGGACTATCTTAAGGAGTCGGGGCATTGCTTTGCTTGGACACTCTTCATTTATATCGTAACTTATTCATCGGACTTGATATGACTCTATTGTTCACTACTGCCGACTCCTCACTAGAGTGCTTTTCCATAGTGGGCGATCGCCTCCTGATGATGCCAACTACCTTCCTGAACTTTAAGCCATACCCACAATTGATCGCCATGGGAAAAATGCCACCATTCACGGGGATGACGCTTAAACCCAGCAAACTCCATAATTCGATTCAGGAGTTGACGGTGTTTATGATAACTCTGCTCATCCGGAGTTTTCCCTTGGGCATAATGATCGGGAAAGGAACGGGGAGAAATTTCATCAATAGGCGATCCCATGTTCAGGGGCATTCCGGTTTGATCCACCAGAGTAACATCTACGGCTGCCCCCGTACTATGGGGTGGAGGAGTTGCCGGATCGAGAGATGGAGCTGCCCAAAATTGATACACTTTCTCTAGAAGGGTTTGCCGTTGCTCTGGGGTGAGGGTTTCCGGATTGAAACCTTGGTTTTCAGCCAGTTGGATCAAGCTATATTCGACCATAAATTCTTGAACGGCGATCGGTCGGTAGGCATCAAAAATATGAATTTTCCAACCTGGATGATGACTTTGGAGTTGCTTTTGAGCCATCCAGAGGCGATCGCTAACCGTTTTGCGTAACCAATAGGGAGATTTATCCCCATAGGGTGCGCCCAACTTCTCATAAGGATGGGGAGTAGCCACCGCAAAGGACTCCAAAGGAATGGGTACTAGAGGTTCTTGATGATCTTCAATCCGAATCTGTTGATAAGGTTTTAATACCATAGAGACACAACTCCTAATTGCTCACTTTTGGTGCTTCTGGAACCGGATCGTAACCTCCGGGATGAAACGGATTACACCTTAAAATCCGCGCTCCTGCCAATTGTAAACCCCGCATTGCCCCAAACCGTTCCACAGCCGTCAAAGCATACTCAGAACAAGAGGGATAAAATCGACAACTGGGAGGAAATAGGGGCGAAATTCCTCGCCGATAGACTTGAATAGCCCGAATTATAATGACTTTGAGCAGTTGAGTTTCCCACAGTTTGAGTTTGAGCATCATATTCAAAAAAGGCAATTAGACTAAATCTTAAGAATCTCGGTCAGTGACCTAAGAGAGTTAAGAGGACATTGCGGCTGATTTCTGCATCATGTCTTCCCGTAATTGAGCTTCTTTTTCACCATAGAAGAATGAAAGTAGGGCAAAGCGATCGCCATCCGTCACATCCGTTGCTTCATGGAGTAAACTACAGGAAAAAATTACTGCACTACCCGTTTCTGGGCGATACAAATGTGGCCCATATTCTGGAAAGCGTAAATATCCACCTTCATACTCTTCGGTATTTAAATTTAAGGTCATGGCAAATCGACGATGGGCAGTTGCGGCAGTCGTGTTATCCCGGTGTCTGCGGAAAAATCCTCCCCGACTCGATTCATAACAAGCAATACGAAAATCTTCAAAGCGGGTGAAATCAAAATGATAGGCTTTAAGGATTTCTGGACGAATTCGGTGAATCATAAAATAGCGTAGGCGATTGATTAAATCTGGATCGCTAACAAAGTGATCTTTACGAATTTTATGGGTATAATCATACTCACCTACGGTTTTTCCATGCTGTTGCACCATGAATCCTGAATCTCCATGGCCTTGGGTTCGCCACACTTCAATTAATTCTCGACAAAATTCAGGGGGTAAGACATTGGAAATTAACAAGACTGAGGCAATTTGTGTGAGATGCTGAGGTTCTTGTGGGGGAAGAAGCTGTTTTAAGTCTTCTAAGAGTTGGGTGGCGTGGGTAGAGGGATCAAACGCCTCATGAATTTTGAGAATTTTACAATTGGGATGAATTAAAAGAGAGCAAAATTTCGATTGGATTTGTCCAGGAGGTACATCAGGATTCACTAAGTTTAACCCCTGAATCATTTCCGCTGCTTGGTCAGAAATCAGGAAAAAGGGAAATTGATGGGTTTGGGTAAATTCAATCAGCGATTTTAAGGGATCTGTACTGATTCCAATGACTGTCAGATCCCAGAGTTTGAATTGTTCCTGTAGAGCTTGCAAGTCTAACAGGAGTTTTTGAGACTCTGGGCTGGTAATCTCTGGAAAGAAGAGCCAGAGCATGGCAGCACCCTGGGCGTGACGGCCGTCAAATTTGCCCCCCATTTGACAAGGCAGTATGAAAACGGGGGCATAATCACCAATAGAGAGTTTAACTGAGGTCATTGGGGTGATACTCCTGTAAGGGCTTCAACAATGGTACTTCAGCTTATCTTGCAGGGTAAACTCACCGGCGATCGCATCTGATACAATAACCCCATCCTTGCTTAACCTCATTCAAAATCCCTTAAATTTGTTCAGTTTTATTACCTAAACGCTCATCCGTGAATCATTCTTCTTCTAGTTCTTCCGATCAACCTCAAACGATGGTTTTATCGACTCACTATACTCGATTAGGGGTTCATCCTTTGGCTTCTGCTTTAGAAATTCGCCGTGCCTATCGGGAGTTGAGCAAGCGTTATCATCCCGATACGACGGATTTAGATCCAGAGGTGGCAACGCGGCGTTTTCATGAGCTGAATGAAGCGTATGCGGTGTTAAGTAATCCGGAGCGTCGAGGGATGTACGATCGCACGATGGGCTATTCTCGGTTTTATGTGGTGCGTCCTCCTGTGGATTTGCGATCAGGGAATTCCCCACAAGATTATCGTTCTTCCGCTTATATCGATTCGCGCGATCGCCCCCTATCGTCAGGGGAACTGTTTGCCCTGTTTATTCTGGGACTGACGTTTATGCTATGTTTAGGATTGGCGATCGCGATCGCCTGGTTGAATCCTGAATTGATTGCACCCACTCTGTCTTTACCTCCATCTCCATAGATTTATCACTTTTTATCTTCTTTTCTGTCTATGTCCCTCCCTACTTCCGACACTCCCCTATACAACCATCCCCTTCCACAAATTGAACAATGGTTATCTCAACTTGGCGGTCAACAAGACAGGGAAGAACTCCATTGTTGGCGGTTAAAACATGACAGTTGGATCGCACAAATTTATTTAGAAACCGAACAGTTAATTGTTTGTTACTTAAACGCAGCCAGTGATGGCAGTAATATCCAACGAGCGTTTAAATATTCCCTGAGTCGTCAAGATATCCAAGATGCCGTTTTAGATGGCCCGTAGGCACTATTGGGAAATAACGGAGTTGCTTGGCGAACGCTAAAGGAGTAAAAGGGTCTAGTACAGACTGAAAAACTCAAAATCTTCCCTCAATTGTACCCAAAGATTCGGTCAGCCCACTTGATTCTGACACAAAAAAAGAGTATACAATACGGTATTTTATACTCTTTTTTTCGGTATTAAAATAACATTAACATTTCTGGATTGCTGTATGATATAATATAAGTGAGTATT
Source organism: Roseofilum reptotaenium CS-1145 (assembly GCF_028330985.1). NCBI lineage: Bacteria > Bacillati > Cyanobacteriota > Cyanophyceae > Desertifilales > Desertifilaceae > Roseofilum > Roseofilum reptotaenium. The sequence goes on from NZ_JAQMUE010000065.1 coordinate 3,517, forward strand.
CAATCAGATATCCATAAAGCCCCTCTAAAAGAAATAATTAAGGAGCAAAAATGACAAATAGTATAGTTTCAAAAGATGCTCTTGTCGGAATGTGGAAACTTATCGAGATGAAATCTATAGATAAGGAAGAAACAATAATTTATCCCTTCGGCAAAGATCCCGTATCTTATATCATATATACGAAGGAGGGATATGTGTCATTCTCGATCATGATGAGTAATCGCTTGAATCTTGGATTAAGTATACAAAATCTTATGGATCTGGGGTATGGTATAAAATCCAAGACAAGTATATTACAAGTAAGTATATTTAAGTACATAAAAGCAATTATTCGATATTTTCAGTCAGTGCAAAAGTTTGTTTCTTATACAGGTAAATATGAAGTTAAAGATAATAAAGTGATTCACAATATTGAAATTCATGTAGTTCCAGATTTAATTGGTGCAGACTTGGAAAGGATTGTTGAGATTTCAGGAGATACACTTTTCCTCAGTTCATCATATCCGGAGTATACTGTTTACTCTACTTGGGAACGTGTTTCCTAGAACTGACTCGGTAGTAAGCAAGTTCCGTCTTTCTCACAAGAAGAAAGACAGCTGGAGTATAAGTTTCAATAGGCTAGTAAGTGTGTCTCTCTCGCTGGGTGGAGGATTGAGCCTTTATCCCTGAAGAAACATGGACGCAAGGACAAGAGTTTATTTCGTCTAGATTTCGACCATTTTCGTTGCCTTGTCCTTCATTCTCCATCAAAGTATCTCTTTAATTTTCGCCACTCCTTACAGTTTTTGTCCTGTACTTAGGGATGACTAATTAAAAGCCCTATTCAACTGCTAACATCAACCAGACAGGACAGAACACTATCTGCTAAAGTCTCTATTGTCTCCTGGCTAATTACAGGCTCAGAAAAAGGGAAATGCAAGAACATTTTGCCTTCAAAAGTTGTAACAGCAGTGATAAAAACACCCCCAAATGTGGCTTGTGCTACAGAAAAGCTAATTTCTGAGAGTTCAAATTGACCATAAATTCTGGGAATATTTACTCGACCAACATTAGTAATATTAACTGCTGTATAAGGTGGTATATCTAGGCTAGTAAGCGCTGAATCAACTATCATCCTAAACATCAACGCTTGATAAAAACTCTCATGACGCTTTAAGGAAACTTCCTGCTGCCGTCTCACCTCCCGTGCTAATTCCCAGAAGGAAGTATTTGTACTGAAAGTGTGAAACGATGTTATGGCGCTAGCCAGTTGGCCTAGGTTTTCATTGCTGATTGCTGGCTTCAAATGTCTTCGGAGATCGGCAGAAGACAAACAGGATATAGACTTTTTCTCGCCTGCTCTGATTTTTCTGGCTGCGGCGAATATAAGGGCCGCAGACAAAGCACCATTGACTGTTGTCTTTTCTTGACGACAACGTAAAATCAGTTGCTGGGTAACCTGGGCATCTAAGTGTCTATAAATATTGCCAGTACGACGTAACTCAACAGGTACAGCCTTCTCAAAACTTAAGCCTTTTGGTCGGTGCCAAATCCTTTTGAACAGAAGTCGCAACAGAAACAACACGCTGTTGATATTACCCCTGAAGCCTTTTGCTGATGGGGGCAATAACTCATCTATAGGGGGAAGCGACGGTAAGCTGGGCGCTGGCACCACGGGTTCACCAAAGGCAATTTTCGAGCAGTAGGTCAAGATTTGTGAATATAACTCGATACTCGATAGGCCATCACAGATAGCGTGGTTTATTGTGATAATCAGATGGCTTGTAGTGTTTTCGCTTTGCTCGGGCCCTTGAACAAGTACAGCTCGCAATAGAACTTCACTACTCTCAATTTTGGTGTTGAGTTCTTCGAGAATGGTTTCTTGCCATTGTTCCTCATGCTTTTTATCCACAACCCGCAAAGGAATCTGTTTGGCACCCGTTTCAAAACGGAGATTATCTATATCACCAACGATGCGAGAATTAAGCCGAGAGTGATGAGTTTGGACAAGAGCGAGTGCCTTTTCAACAATTTCTGCACTCAGGGGACCTACAATTCGGCCGATAACCACTATATTGGATGAGCTAGTCAAGCGATTTAGTATTTCCATCACTTGTTCAGCGCCACAGAGTTTTCTATTGTCAATCATAAATATCTCCTCTGGAGTTAGCACCTACTTTGAATATACCAATTTTGGCAGTAGGGGCGAATCGCCATTGCCCCTACTGAGTAGGGTGGTTCTGCGTAAGTCTTGTCCGTCTAAACTTAGGAAGTATTTAGAGCAACTCATTCTACCACTATTTTCGATAGTTGGTATTAGTTGTGGCTTCCCAATTGTGTTTCACAAAAAGCTAAGGATACGCTCACTTCTTAAACGTACTGTAGAAAATGCCGCCCTGCAACAAAACTTATTAGTCATTGGTCAAAGCTTATAAAAGCACTGTCTGACTAATAAAATAGACGTTTTCTTCTGGTTCTCCTATAAGGTGGAGGAGATATCCCAGGAGAAGGGATCTGTTTTCTGGAACTGCTGTGAAACCTCGCCTACCAAGCTCAGATCGGTAAGATCTTCAAGGGACATAACCTCTGCACCCTCTTCAAGATTCAGTTTGCTTATCTCAACCCAGAAGAGATTCGGACTCTTGGTATATTCAAAAAAGTAAGCGGGGTTGATGTTGTTTTGATCCGAAACAGCCCGCCATTGGGTCGTGCCAAGGCTGAAACTAGCCAAGCCAAGTGGATCAGAGATGTTGCGAATGATGCCCAACGCTGCGGCTAATTCATTGCGCCGATCTTTCTTCACTTGAGTTATCAACTGCTCGTTCATTTTATGCAAGTAATAGCTAGCCCGGACGAACCGGTCTGAGGGATTGTTGGTACCTGGCAGAAATGACCCAGCTCCAACCTGATCCCAATAAGTATTGAGGGCAAGCTGTTGGTCGAAGATTGGGTCATTGGTCAGCACATTGTATTCCTTGTTGTGATGGATTGTTAGTTCGCCATCAATGTATTCAAAGATTGCTGAATCCCCACTTGGATCTGAGACCGACAGGTGAAGTGCAAACTCCAGTCCTCCTAGAGCTACTTGAAGCGGTAGCGGTAAGGGGGAGATAAGCCCTGCCGACACAAGCTGATCAAAGGTAGCTGTGGCTAGTTGGAAGGGTTTTGTTTCTAGTCCTTGGACTGCCTCTTCAACAGTTGCATAATTATCAAGGACATATTGACCCCAGCCCCCAAGGGATAAGGTTTTCTCAGTAGGTTCAATATCACCGTAGTCTGTCGCTTCCAAAAAGAGGAGATTGGCAACTAGACCCTTCTCGTTAATACCGTCAACGGTGGCAATGTCATAGCTTGAGGTAATGACACTGGCATATTTTGAGGTCCATGTGATGGAGTTTGCACCAGCTCCACCATCGCGCTTCATGCCTTTCGGAAAGAACCAGAGTTTAGCATCGGGGTCTTGAAACCAGTCCATACTACGTGCAGTAATTGGTCCGTTTGAACTACCTTGGTAGACTAACCGGCTACAAGCCTGAGCCGGTGGAACTATTGCCATGGACAAGATGGTAATCAGTACAACAAATATCGTTGCTACCTTCTTGAGGATCAAAGTCTGCTTTTTCATCATTAAATTATTCTGATGATAAGATTTTTCTCTTGGAGAATATCATACCTTTAGGGGGGTCGCAATCTGTTGAGTATAGTTCCAGATTGGAGAGTTTGGTGACCAGTTAAAACCCCTATTGAGCTACCAATATCAACCAGACAGGACACAACTCTGTCTAATAAAGCCTGCATTGTCTGCTGGCGGATTGAAGGTTCAGAAAAGGGGAAATGCAAAAATGTTTTGCCCTCAAAAGTTGTAAGAGTAGCGCACAAAAGATCTCCAAATGTGGCCTGTGCTACAGAATAACTAATTTTTGAGAGGTCAAATCGTTCGCAATAGAACTTCACTACTCTCAATTTTGGTGTTGAGTTCTTCGAGAACCGTTTCTTCCTCATGGAGGAGGTTATAGCATATCTGTATAATATTATGCTTAACAAGCGTTTCTGCTTTGCGGACATGACCAGCGCATAGGGCTAGAAATTCTTCCCGGAGAATGATCTGGGCTAATCTCAATGACCAGATCCGTTAATTCAAGATTTTGAGTAAGAGGAGTAATAAATAGTTCTGGATGTAAACTGCGCCAAAAGTAGTTAACAAATTCTTTAACTTCCGATTCACTCATGCCTGGTTTTCCAGTGGCTATCATCTCTTGTTCTGCTTGCAGTCGCCACTGTTGAGATAGTTGATAATCTGTGGGATATAAAACGATTAATCGATCTAGACAATTCCACAATGGTAAGTATTTATGCAGTCCTTGATTGATGTCTTGGGCAAATTGTCGGTCTTCCTTAGAATTAATGGGAGAGGGGGCAAAATTTAACTGATTTGGATCAATCGGTTGTACACCCACAAACCAACCTTCAAAAAAGATGATATCGGCATGGGTAATGACTTCTGGAGCCGCTCCATCCCCCTCTCCTGCATACACTGATTTGTCAAACCGAGGAAATTCTACAGGATACTGAGAGTTGCGACATTGTTCCAAGACTTCTATTCCTAAGTGAATATCGTGAGTTCCTGGAGGACCTCGACGAATAAAACGGGGGTCTTTGGTTTTCAAACACTGGCGATCTCCATACGTCTTATATAAATCATCAAGTGATAAACTTGCCGAGCTGTACCCTAATTCATTCAAGATTAAGCTCAGTACCATAGCCAGACTTGTTTTTCCCGTGCCTTGACCCCCTAAAATCCCTTGAATCAGTGGCCGATGCAGCTCTTGTTGAGCTTCAGTCAATTGGATGGCTAGAGGTAACCACAAATTCCACAACGTATGATATAACTGTTGACAAGGAATCCTAGGAATCCGTTGTAAAATTCTGGGAGCTAGAGTTTGAAAGAGACGAGCTTGTAGAGGAATTTGAGTTTTTAGTCTGTCTGGAGTAAAATCGAAGGCGATCGCGCGATCAGTATCTCCAAGAGCTAGAATCATTAGCTCTTGACACTCCCGTTGTGTTGGACGATTTCCCTCAATCCAAAGCTTTAAAATTGATTCATCATTCCTCATTACAAAAAAATCACTCTCTCGACAATTTTCGATGTTTTATGCTTTAATAGTCTCAGAGCTGGATCTAGACTAGCTAAAAACAATAAGAATTGTAACGTGGAGGCAAAAGCGATGGCAAGTGATGGTGAGATCAAAAAAGCCGTGGTCCTTCAAAGTGAAGAGGATTTTGGCGGTACTCCCACAACTCTAGACGGTGGCTATATCGGAGGGAAGAAAAAGAAGAAGAAGAAAAAGCAATCATCTGCTTTAAAACCCTCAGAGAAAGCGGTGTTCAAGTTAGCCAAGCGTTATGATGAGGCTTCTAAAGAGTACAGGGACCGCCATGAGAAATCTAATAAGAAGAAAAAGAATGGTTGGATTAAAGATCTGCCCAAAAACTACAACAAGGCTATGTCCAAGCTAATGAAGTTTTAGGCAGTTTTTTCTTTGTCCATCGTAATGTTGTGAAAGGCTGTAATGTTACTAGTATCCTCCGAGGAATCGCTAGGTCATCACTCTAAATCCTAGTTACCGAGCCAAACACTAACTTAGGATTAGAGTGAAATTACAGTAAAGTATCCGTATGTTCCCAAGCCTTAAAATACATGAAGAGGGTAAGTAAATACTATGGCAACTGCACAAAAAGAAAACACGATTATTCTTGAAATCGGTAATGCGAAGAAAGATGATATTGATGATCTTCGCTACGGTGAAGGTAAGCTGTTCAAGAGAATTCAGTCTACGATTGAACGGCTCAAGGATGATGGACAAGTTGGGGAAAATGCCCAGCCCATTATTGTGATCGTTAAAAAGAAAAAAGAGAAAGATTGGTAAAACCTCTCTCAAGGTTTGATCAAAAAGATTTGTGGGAATCCCCGCAGGAAATGTTCAATCCATCCGAGACTATGATATTCTGTTTATCGGATGGATTTGTTTCTGTTTCTGAATAGTGGCTTTCTTCTTAAGAATGGTTAACAAAAAAGATATACCCACACTACTGATTACAGGTAAAAGTCGAAAAAAAGTAAAAGTTCTAGACCTGGAGCAATTGGAGTCCCGTCGTGTTTCTCTTTTTTACATCATTAAAAAATTTGTGACTTTTTTCCTACAAGTACAGTTACGGAAAAGAGCTGGGAAATCAGATATACAGAAAACGGCAGAACAGTTACGGGAGATTTTTGAAGATTTAGGTGGGTTTTGGGTAAAAACAGGTCAGCTTTTGGCACTTCGTAGCGATCTGTTTCCAGAGGAAGTCTGCGATGAACTAACCCGCCTCCAGTTTGAAGCCGTGGGTTTCCCCACCTCAATTGTTCGTTCTACCATTGAATCGGAGTTAGGAGTTCCCCTAGAGCAGATTTTTGACGATTTTGATCCAGAACCCTTAGCTGCTGCATCTATTGCACAAATTCACACTGCTGTTTTACGTGGTAAAAAAACTCGTGTTGCTGTTAAAGTTCAACGTCCAGGTTTAGATGAATCCTTTCAACGAGATCTGGCTTTGATTAAAATTGTGGCTCGTTTATACTCAAAAACCGATCTAGGGAGTTTTCTTCTTTTAGATGAAGCAGTTGCGGAATTGGAGAGAGTTCTTAATGAGGAGTTGGACTATCGTTATGAAGCGTCCAATGCTCGTCGGATGAAAAAAACTCTCAAAGAACATAAAATAGAAGTTCCTAAAATTTATGATAAATATACTCGGCCTAAGGTTTTGGTCATGGAATATATTCCCGGTGTACTCATGGCTGACTACATTAAAGTTTATCAAACAGACCCGGCAAGATTTCGCCAATGGGAAGAAGAGAATAAAGTAGACCGTGAAACCATAGGGGAAAAACTCTATTTATCCTTATATCGACAGATTTTTGAAGATAACTTGTATCATGCTGACCTGCATCCGGGGAATATTATCTTGTTGCGTGATAACAAGTTGGTGTTAATTGATATGGGCAGTGTAGGTTCTTTGGATAGTGATTTAAGACTCTATTACTTGAACTATGTTAAAGCTTTGGAAAAAAGAGATTTCGCTAAAGCGTCTGATTACAATATTCGCATTGGACTAGATATTCCTAAAGCGAATATGCCAAGAGTCAGAGCAGAAATGGCAAAAGCTACGGAACAATGGGCAGCCAAGTCGGCACTCAAAGGAGTGAGTTATAAAGAAAAGTCTTTAGGTGGGGGAACTTCTGAAATTGCAAAGGTAGCCATTAAATATCGTATTCCTAGTAACTGGTCATTCCTGAAAATCACACGGTCTCTCCTAACGCTAGATGGGTCAATGCAATATCTAATCGATGATTTTGATACCTTAAAAATCATTAAAAAATACAATAAACAATCGGATCGCCGTGCCCTAAAGAAAAGCCTAGAGCCAGATAACGTTATAGCATCAATTAATGAATTCTTTCAGATTATTGATGAATACAACCAAATTCTGCTTCCTTACCTCCGACAACGAACCCATGCTTTTGAAATAACAGGTAACAAATTTGCTCTAGCTATAGTGGTTGTTCTCCGAACCTTTTCTTCGGTTTTCTTGTCGAGTGCAGTTGTTGTTCTATATACTTTTTTATATCAAAATCACTTCCAGTTAATTAAAGATATTCACACTGAAGTCGTGAATGATATTGTCAGCCATATCCCAGTTTTACCCTACTTGTTGTGGATTTTTATTCTGATCGGAATTTTATTAGCGGCTAGGATATTTACTTCGGTGGCAACTATTTTGGAGCGTAAAGAGTACGGAGAGAGACTAATTTGATACGGAATTCTTGAACACATCCAGTCCAAGTTATTCCATTCATTCAACCTAACAAGACAGGAAATTAAACATTATGAGTAACTTACAATCGATCGCCCACTTTAATGGTAGTAACAACTACATCGAAGTTCCTTACAAAAAAGAACTCAACCCTGCCCAATTTACCCTATCGTGTTGGGCAAAAGTAGAAGGAGGCTCAGGACAATGGAGATCACCTGTAACCTGTCGTACCGCTAAAGGCAGCAGTGCATTAGGAGGTTATATCCTATACGCAGGAAACAACAACAAATGGCAATTCTGGACAGGCAATGGGGGATGGGTTGTCTTACAAGGTGCAAATGTAGAACTCAACACCTGGACTCATGTGGCGGCTACTTATGACGGCAGCACCATGAAACTCTATATCAACGGAGAACTTTCTGGAAACCCTGTCCCATCTAAAATCCTGATCAACAGCCAATATCCTCTACGGATTGGGGCTGGAATGACAGAAGGTAACCCTACCTACTTCTTCAATGGCAAAATTGCTGAAGTGCGGTTGTGGGATAAGGCTCGTTCCCCAGAACAGATCCAGGAATTGATGCACCAGAGACTCAAGGGAGACGAACAGGGATTAGTCGCTTATTGGCCTTTGGATCAAGAAAGTGGGACAAGTGCAGAAGATAAAACTGGTAAAGGCAATCCCGGAACCCTCCATGGAGCGACTTGGGCACAGGAAACGCTCGATATCCTAAAACATTCTGCACCCGAAACTGAACAGACTTCAGAGCAATCAGTCCTGACGTTCAATGGCAGAAATAACTATGTTCAAATCCCCATTACTCAGTGGGAAGCCTCCACTTTTTCCGTAGAACTTTGGGCTAAAGCCAGTAAAGCACAACCGGGTTATGCCAGTGTGATCAGCAACTCTAATACGACACAGAGGGGTTCATTCCAAATTGATGTAGGGGGAGGATATTACCGGCTACTGCATAGTGTTCAAGTTCAAATTGGCAAGCTGGCACAAGAATGGCAACATCTAGCGGTTACTTATGACGGGAAAACGGTCAAAACCTATCTGAATGGGGAAGAGAAAAATACAAAAGCCATTGATTCTATGCCAACGGTTTTTAAAGTATATAAGTTAGGTAGAAACCGTAGTAATAATACTTATTTTGCCGGTCAACTCAGTGAAGTCCGAATTTGGGATCGAGCGCGAACAGCCGAGGAGATTCAAGGGGGAATGGGGCATCGCTTGGCAGGGGATGAGCCAGGATTAGTCGCCTACTTTCCCCTTAATAAAGGGAGTGGAAAAACAGTACAAGACCATACGAATCCGGATCGTGAAGGTACCATCTATGGAGCTACCTGGGCAGAAGAAACCCTTGATTTTCTTCAACCCTATGCTCCTCCAGAAGAACAGAGTTCTGAGCCACCTGTCCTTCAACCAGAAACGATTCAAGCGATCGCCAGTTTTAATGGCAGTAACCAATATATCGAAGTTCCCTACAAAAAAGAACTCAACCCCGCTCAATTTACCGTGTCCTGTTGGGCAAAAGTAGAAGGAGGACAAGGACAATGGCGATCGCCTGTAACCTGTCGTACCGCTAAAGGCAGCAGTGCATTAGGGGGATATCTCCTCTATGCAGGAAACAACAACAAATGGCAATTCTGGACAGGAAACGGAGGATGGGTTGCCGTACAAGGTGCAGACGTAGAACTCAACACCTGGACTCATGTGGCTGCTACTTACGACGGCAGCACTATGAAACTCTACATCAACGGAAAACTTTCTGGAAAGCCCGTCCCATCTAAAATCCTGATCAATAGCAAATATCCTCTACGGATTGGCGCAGGAATCACCGAAGGAAATCCCGGATTTTTCTTCAACGGTAAAATTGCTGAAGTCAGGGTGTGGAATAAAGCCCGCTCCCCAGAACAGATCCAGGAATTGATGCACCAGAGACTCAAGGGAGACGAACAGGGATTAGTCGCCTACTGGCCCCTAAACCAAGAAAGTGGGACAAGTGCAGAAGATAAAACCGGTAAAGGCAACCCCGGAACCCTTCATGGTTCCACTTGGGCAAAGGAAAACCTAGACTGTATTCAACCGGACAGCTCGGATCAACAGCACAAACTTGTCAAACAAGGGTCCAAAGGCAGTACCACTCAGGGAAATCCCTTTGACATTCATCCCTCCCAAACTTTAGCTCAACCCAGAATTGTGCAAATTGCTCTAGTACATGCTTGGGCTATTACTAGTATTCAGGTGAGCTATGAAGCATCCAGTGCTACAAACTTAGAAGGCGAGTCATTTATCCTAGAACCAGGAGACTATCTAACTCAAGTATCTGGAAGCTGGGGCAGGCAAGCTCCGGGTTATCCCAAAGAAGAAATCATTACCCTCCAATTTCACACCCATAAAGGAGTAACCTCTAAGATTTTTGGCGGTGGTAGCGGTCAACAGGAAGTAGAGCCTTTTACCTTAGAAGCCCCTGAAGGTCAAGAAATTATTGGTTTCTTTGGTATCCGTGGGGGTCGCCAAAATCTCATGCTTTCTTTGGGCATCTACCTACAACCCGTCCCTGCTCAGTCACAAGAATCCACCTTCCAAAGCGTCCTCATGTTCGATGGACAAGACGACCATATTGCCACCACCCTAGATGCTCAACCGAGCGCCCTACCAGCAACCACCTGGGAAGCCTGGGTTAAACCCACCCGCAACATTAACCGCTGGGAGAATATTTTATCTACTGATGATCAGGGTTGGGATCGATCAATCGGTACAAATGGCGGTCAGTTCGGTATCTACCACGGTAAAGAGGCTTGGAGGCCTGTGAAAGCTGACATCGACCAATGGCAACATATTGCCGTAGTTTATGGAGCAGATAAACTCATTAAGTTCTACAAAAATGGTATTGAATACGTCTACTCAGGGCAATCAACTATTGGTAGTACAAAACTGCCCTTCCATATTGGTCGCAGCGCCTGGAACCCCAAGAACTGTTTCCAAGGCTTCATTACGGAAGTGCGTGTTTGGGACTCTGCCAGAACAGCAGCAGAGATTCAAAACAACATGCACTGTCGTTTAACGGGGAATGAGCCAGGATTAGTGGGATACTGGCCGCTGAATGAAGGACAAGGGACAACAGGAACAGACCAAAGTAATCAGGGACATGACGGCAAGATTAATGGAGCCACTTGGGAAACCTCAGATTTAGAACTCGCCGCTGCCCCAGAAAGGCAAACAGCACCTCTCAATCGCCCTGTATTGGCCTTTGCTAATACCAAGAAACCTACAGATTATGTGATTCTCAATCCATTCAACTCATTTCCCGCTCAGAGGTTGACGGTTGAACTATGGTTAAAAACCAATCATAAGAATCCGGGAACCCCCATATCCTATTCAGCCAAAAGCTCTATCAATGCCTTCCTCCTCTTCGACTATCGGAGTTTGCATCCACACGTGTGCGATGCAAAAATCAATAGTGCGATCGCCTTTAATGATGGTCAATGGCATCACTGTGCAATGACCTGGGACAGCAGTACTGGAAAGGTCGAGCTTTACAAAGATGGAGAATCAGTATTCTCAGGCACTCTTGCCAAAGGTAAAAAAATTCCCAACGGCGGTGCTCTGATTTTAGGTCAAGAACAAGACAGCGTGGCGGGTTCTTTTGATGTTAACCAAGCATTCCGTGGGCAAATGTCAGAGGTTCGGATTTGGGATGGCATACGCAGCCCCCAAGAAATTGAGGATAATAGGCACTGCGCTTTGACAGGAAATGAGTCGGGATTAGTGCTGTATTGGCCCCTAGATGAAGGCACGGGAACCACAGTCACCGATAAGAGCGGTCATGGACACGATGGCACCACCCAGGGAACTGGAGTTACCTGGGAAACCTCAGACTTGCCTCTAACTTCCCAAGAAGAAACAGCACCAACAGAATTAGTAACTGCTAAGTCGAGTGCTATTAGCTTCGATGGCACAGATGACCACATCACCATTGCTCTAAATGAACCAGAAACCGAAGTCACGCATGAATTTTGGTTTAAGACAGACTCTCCCAACTGTGGTTTGTTTTCTGTTGTAAAAAGCCCAGATTGGGGAGGCCACGATCGCCATCTTTACCTGAGTGGTGGAAACCTCAAGACTCGCATTTGGAGTAACGAAATCATCTCCAGCTCTGGTTTGAACTTGGCTGATAATGCTTGGCATCATGTAGCGCATGTTTTTGGCGCTTCTATTGGCGGTCAAAAAGTTTATATTGATGGGCAATTAGTAGCCAGTGGAACCAAGCATACGTCTGACTTTAACACGCAAGACCTGATCGTAATCGCCTATTCCAGGGATGCTCAACAGAGATATTTCCAGGGACAAATCGCTGAAGTGCGCATTTGGAAGATTGCTCGCTCCCCAAACGAGATTCAACAAACGATGCACCAGCAACTGACAGGAGAAGAAGAAGGATTAATTGGCTACTGGCCTCTGACTGATGGTAGTGGCACAACTATAGCCGATAAAACCTTACAGAACCATCCAGGAACCCTTCATGGAGGAACTTGGGCAGAGGAAACTCTAGATTTCATCCAACCTCCTGCTCCTCAAACCGAAGAAACTTCTGAGCAGTCAGCGCTCATGTTCGATGGAGTGGATGATTATGTCAGCTTACCCATAGACAGCATCCCAGAAGGCAAAGAAATTACGATTAGTTTCTGGGCAAAAGGCGGTTCGTCCCTACCTAAGCAAAACTCTGTGTTTTTTGCCAATGCTAACCCAGAGGTCTATCCAGGCAGAGGTAGAATAGTCAACATCCATTTACCTTGGTCAAATAGCACCATCTACTTTGATGGTGGTTCCGATGGAAAAACATACAATCGTATCCAGAAAGCATCACAAGCAAACGATTTCAAGGATAAATGGACGCATTGGGCATTTACTCTCAATGCCACCACCGGAAAAATGGCTATTTATCTCAATGGAGATTCCTGGTGTGAAGGAAACAACAAAACTCTCTCCATTCCTAAAGCAGGAGAAGTAAAATTAGGGTCTGGCTATGGATTTTACCATGGCTCCCTAAGTGAAGTGCGAGTCTGGGATCGGGAATTGAGTGCGACAGAAATAAAAGACACAATGTCCACTCGCTTAACCGGTACGGAATCTGGATTAGTCAGTTACTGGCCCTTAGATGAAGGTTCAGGAACAACAGCAGAGGATAAGAGTGGTAATAAGCATCACGGTACAATTCATGGAGCTACTTGGGAAAGTTCCAGTTTAGAACTCTCGCCTGCCCCAACCGTAGTATCTGCACCAGAAGAACCCTCAGATGCTACCTCAACTGAGACAACCCTTCTCACATTTGATGGAGTGGATGACTATGTAGATATTCCTGCCAATCCGACTTTAGACCTAACCAACAATTTTACCATTGAAGCCTGGATTAAACCGGAAGTCTTAGGTAAGCGGATTGTAGACAAAAACATTGGGGGTAAAAATGAAGGATTTACCTTCGATACATACCCACAAAATCTGCGATTCATTAACAAAGGGATTGGATTCACCAGTCGTACACCGTTAACAACAGGAACTTGGCAGCATGTGGCGGTAACCTTTAAGCATGAAGCGAATGGAGCTAAACTCTATATCAATGGAGAAGAAGACAATACGGCTACTCCCAGTCGGGTTGGAACAGTGACCAAATTGCCTGTTCGTCTAGGCTCACAAGCGGATAAATTGGGTAATCTCTTCAAAGGAGAAATGGCAGAAGTGCGGATTTGGAATCGAGTCCGGTCTCCAGAGGAGATTAAAGCCAGTATGAACCAGCAATTGACTGGAGAGGAAGAGGGATTAATTGGTTATTGGCCTCTGAATGAAGGCACGGGAACCACCGCAGAGGACAAGACGAGCAATGGGAATACAGGAACCGTTCATAGCGGAACTTGGGGAACTTCAGATTTAAGCTTAACTCCAGCTCCAAAACCAGAATCTACTACCGAAGAGACGGAGGAACCTTTAGAACCGGAATCTACTGCTGAAGAGACAGAGGTTCTTCAACCAGAAACACTTCAATCTGTCGCCAGCTTTGATGGAACTAACGACTATATTGAAGTTCCCTACAAAAAAGAACTGAACCCCGCTCAATTCACCCTATCCTGTTGGGCAAAAGTAGAAGGAGGACAAGGGCAATGGCGATCGCCCGTAACCTGTCGCACCGCTAAAGGCAGCAGTGCATTAGGGGGTTACATCCTATACGCAGGAAACAACAACAAATGGCAATTCTGGACAGGAAACGGAGGATGGGTTACTCTGCAAGGTGCAGACGTAGTTCTCAACACCTGGACTCATGTGGCGGCTACTTATGACGGCAGCACCATGAAACTCTACATCAACGGAGAACTTTCTGGAAACCCTGTCCCATCTAAAATCCTGATCAACAGCCAGTATCCTCTGCGAATTGGCGCAGGAGTCACAGAAGGAAATCCAGGGTATTTCTTCAATGGCAAAATTGCCGAAGTCAAGGTGTGGGATAAAGCCCGCTCCCAAGAACAGATCCAGGAATTGATGCACCAGAGACTCAAGGGAGACGAACAGGGATTAGTCGCTTACTGGCCATTAGATCAAGAAAGTGGGACAAGTGCAGAAGATAAAACCGGTAAAGGCAATCCCGGAACCCTTCATGGTGCTACTTGGGCACAGGAAAATCTCGATTTCATCAAACCTTCTGCTCCTCAAGAAGAACAGAGTTCTGAGCAGCCTGTCCTCATGTTCGATGGACAAGACGACCATATTGCCACCACCCTAGACACTCAACCGAGTGCCCTACCAGCCACCACCTGGGAAGCCTGGGTTAAACCCACCCGCAACATCAACCACTGGGATATGATCCTCTCTACCGACGATGGAGGTTGGGATCGATTTGTGGGCACAAATGGCGGCCAGTTCCGTGTTTCCCATGGAAAAGAAGCTTGGAATCCTGTAAACGCAGACATTAACCAATGGCAACATATCGCTGTGGTTTACAGTGCAGATAAACAAATCAAGTTCTATAAAAATGGAACAGAATACGTCTATTCAGGACAATCATCCATTGGTAGTACGAAACTGCCCTTTCATATTGGTCGCAGTGCCGGTAACGCCAGTCAATGTTTCCAAGGCTTGATTACGGAAGTACGGGTGTGGAATAGTGCCAGAACAGCAGCAGAGATTCAAAACGACATGCACTGTCGTTTAACGGGGAATGAGCCAGGTTTAGTGGGATATTGGCCACTGAATGAAGGACAAGGGACAACAGGAACAGACCGAAGTAATCAGGGACATGACGGTACAATTAATGGTGCCACTTGGGAAAGTTCTGGTTTACAACTCTCTCCAGCGCCAACAGTAGAACCGCCACCCGAACAACTCTCAGAGTCTACCTCAACCGAAGATACAGAGATGGAAGAAGCTCTATCCCCTGCTTCTCTGATGTTTGATGGCATAGATGACTCTGTTGCTATTCCCAATGCTGAGTGGGAAACTTCAGCATTTTCTGTGGAACTGTGGGCGAAAGCGAGCCAAAATCAATCCAACTATGCTGGGTTATTCAGTAGCTCCAACGATCCGGCGGCGAGTGGTTCATGCCAGATTGATGCTATGGGTGGATTTTATCGCTTTTATCATAGTGAGATTCAGGTTCGCATTGCTAAAGTGAATCAAGAATGGCAGCATCTGGTGGTCACTTATGATGGTCAGGCAGTGCAAACTTATCTGAATGGGGAGCCACAAAATTCAAAAGCAGTTAATGCGATGAACACTGTGTTTAGAGATTATATTTTGGGTAGAAATCGCAATAGTGATAAATACTTTGCAGGTGAACTGAGTGATGTCCGGATTTGGAATAAGGCATTAACTGCGGATGAAGTTCAAGCAGCTATGGGCTATCGTTTAACAGGGGATGAATCAGGGCTAGTTGCCTATTGGCCTTTAGATGAGGGCAAGGGGGATGCGATCGCCGATAAAACTGGTAATACACCACCTGGCGTAATGAATGGCGCAACTTGGCAAACCACAGATTTAGAACTCCCAGGTTCTGATGAAGGTCTTGATGCTTCACCAGAGATCCCCCAAAAACCAAAACCGACTTCCAAGAAGCGAATTCCTCTGGACAGGTCTGTAACCAGTATTACTGTTCTCAAGAGTGATGAAGATTTTGGTGGACGACCCGAGACCCTCTATGGCAAGTCGGCTAAATCTAAGGAACGGAAGAAACGGAAAAAACGGAAAAAGCAATCGAAATACCTCTCGCCCTACGAGAAATATGTCAGAAAAGTGGCGAAGCGTCAGGATGAAGCAACTCATACCTATGTTGAACGCCATAAGCGTTCTAATCGCAAGAAAAAGAATGGTTGGCTCAAGGATTTTGCCAAAAATTACAGCAAGAGCGTATCCAAGCTGTTCTAAAATCGTTGTAATGTTCATCCTCCCCTGTAGCCTAGATTCCCCAAAACTACAGGGGTTAGTTGCTAATCATAAACTGGATTAATCATGCCTGAGAACCCTCCTCCAAACCCCGATCTGATTAACCGCCATCTAGAAAAGGCGATCGCTCTTCAGAGCCACCCCAGTGTCCCAACTGTAGATGAACAGATGAAGACCGATCCTCTTCTGGCTAATGGATTAGTGGCTCAAGGCGATGAGGATGAAAATGACGATATTCAGACCCATGATGAAATTCAACTCAATAAGAGTTATCACTTGTCTGGAGTCCGTTCCTTTCACAGAGTTGAACGTCGAAAAAAAGCCATCTCTTCAAAAAAGAAGAGTCCAGCATTAGTCCAAATAGTTCAAGATGTGGAGGAAGCGGTCTTAGCGTTTGATGGTAAAGATGATTATGTTGATTGTGGCATTGCAGAGTGCTTTAATTTAAGCGATACTCTCACCCTTGAAGTCTGGATCAAGCTCAGGGAAGTTAAATCCGGTACTCGATACTATATTGTCGGTCGAGGTTCGCGGCAGCATAATTATAGCTATGGATTGGTGTACCTGAAACTGAAGAGTCATCAAGAACAAATTCGATTTCTGTTTGCTAAAGCCCCAGTAATCTGGGAGCCTACGATTAATTTGAGCGATCGCAACTATCATCATCTAGCTTTAGTTGTTGACAATCAACAAGCCATCGTCTATATCGATGGAGAGTCCCAAGGTACTCAACCCCTCCCGGAACAAGTCCATCCGAATACAGAAGTTCCCTTGCAAATAGGGCGCTTATTTGGCCAAACTCGATTTCAGGGAGAAATGAGTGAAGTCCGTCTCTGGAATAAGGCACGGACCTCTAAAGAGATTGGTCACCATCGCTTCCAGCGTCTAGCTGGGGATGAACCGGGTTTAGTGGGATATTGGCCGCTCAATGACGGATCGGGAGAAATAGCCGGCGATCGCACCCTCCAGAGCAACTCAGGTCAAATTTATGGAGCCACCTGGCAATTTTCTCCCTCCAGTCAACTCCCCTTTATTCCCACTTCTGCACCTCAAACCAAACCCAAAAAATCTAAATCTAAAATTCAACGAAAAACGAAGATTAAAGTCCCCCAAGGCATAGACAAAATTGTTGTTTTACGCAGTAAAGACAAATTTGGTGGCAAACCCGATCTTATCTATGGAAAATCAACCAAAACTAAGGATAAAAAAAAGAAACGTAAAAAGCAATCTAAGTCTTTAAGACCGATAGAAAAGCTAGTCAGACGCTTAAGTAATAAACAACATAGAGCCACTAGGGAATATACTAAACGCCACAAACGATCTAACCGCAAGAAGAAAAACGGTTGGCTTCGGGATTGGTATAAAAATTGGGGAAAAGCGCTCTCCAAGATGTAGCGGTTTCATCCAACCGATAACAAAATAAGCATTCAGCGAGATTAACACTCAAACTTCTACCCATTTCCACTTTTCTCGGAATTATATAGCAGTGGAAGGCAGAGCTAGGACAGTTTCTATTGCTAGAGTGCTTATTGCCTCAAACAATAACCCAACCATCCTAACTTAATGAGTTCACTGCTATACCTTAATTCATAAAAGAGCTAATCGCTGCATACTGAGTCTCTAGCACTCTAGAATACTTAAAATATCTGAAGCTACGCGAGACCAACTATACTTTATCTCACTTAAGTGCCGGCCATTTCGTCCCATATCTTCTGCTAAATCGAGATTAGATAAAAGGGAGTTAATCGGTTGGGAAAATGCGGCTGGATTTTCATAGTCTGTAATCAGTAAACCGTTTTTCTCTGGAATAATGACTTCTGCATTTCCTCCGCGTACTGTAGTCAGAATACATAACCCAGTAGCCATGGCTTCATAATGAACACGAGCTAACGGTTCTTGCCACTGAGAAGCACAAACAAAAATATCACCTAATAGGAAATAATCTTGAACTCGATCGGGTGAAACAAAACCCGTTAAACGTACCGCATCTCCTAATTCCTGTGCTTGTTTCTTCAGAGTACGCACATATTCATTTTCTTCATTTTTTCCGTACCACTTACTGCCTACTAATAAGAGAATAGCAGAAGGATGCTGTTCCAGAACATCAGGAAAAGCACTTAGCAAAATATGGGGGCCTTTTTTATCCGTTAAACGTCCAACGTAAAGAACCACTTTTCGGTCTTCTAAATTCTGTTCAGCCAATAAGCTGGCTCGACGTTCTTGTACGCCCGATGCCCATCGAGGCTGGAATCGTTCTAGATCGACTCCCGCATAAACCGGTTGGAGTTTATGCTCATAACCTGGAAATAAATTAGCAATTCCATCAGCAATAAATTGGCTCACAGTAACCACACGATCAACCCGATCTAGACAGCGATGAGCTAGTTCAGGCGTAATTTTCTTAGCATGAAACATTTCATTGTGCATACTCAGAAGAAAACGACTGTTGGGTGCGGCATCAGCCACCATGGGTAAATATTTAGGTCGGTTATAGAAGATAACCCAATCAAAAGATTCTTGGGCTACAAAATTAGCGACTTCTTGATAATAAAAATCAGAGTCTCCTGGTGTTGCTCGCTGATACCGAATACCATTGTGAATTTCCTGATCTTGCAAATTCGGATCGCTGACTGAAAAAACGGTCACGTCATGTTCTTGACTTAAGTAAGGTAAAATGCCATCAATATAGGTTTGGATTGCACCCCCACGAACACAAGGTACAGGTAACTTTTCTGTACAAACCAATACAATTTTCATGATCTTGCCAAATACTACTGTTTATGATAAGAACTTGATTGAATTTAACATTCAATTAAGTCCCTATCTATGGGAAAAGTCAAAGTATAGAAACAAGCAAGGCAGAAAGGGTTTAACCCTGTGTGTTCTCAAGATTATCTTTGATACTTAAGATGGTACACTAAAATTACAATTCATGATCGCTAGCCCATAATTTTCGCCCATTGGCTATCTAAAATATGCGATTAATGCCCAACAAATCGGTGTAGTGGGTATTGGCTCTAGTTTTCAACAGCGATCGCAGCACGCACTCTATCAGACGTATTAATCTAAACCTCAATTTGTGTACTCCATCTATGGCTTTATGGTCTGGGATATGGATAGAGTGCAGATTTTGTCCCAATGTGTCCGAATGCAGCCAGAAGGCTATCCGAATGTTTTCTGTACCGGTATGGACTTCCAAGAACTTACTCAAAACCAAGTGGGCTATCCAAAAAGAAGTTTTGAAAACGACTCTGATAGTCTTGCCATTTAGACTCTAAACTACTCGAATCTGTCTGAGATAATTTGCGAGTACAGGAGTTGGGTTTAAAAATAATAGTTTCTTACGGGATTATCCTACCATTTCTGTACCGGAGTCAACCCGTTTTTTGTCCGAGTTTTATGACATGAAGATCAATCCAATCTGCTCCTTTATTTCCAAAGAAAATTGGAGTGTTACTAAAAGTGTAACCTAACTTCCGCTCCCGTGCAGTTATGCCATTCTGGGACATGGGAACGTGGGGACACACAGACTTGCCAGATGGACCTATTCCCTATTCACCATTACTCATTACCCCTATTCTTATGACTAAACTCACTTATTTTCTTCCCCTATCCTTACTCCTCACCGGATGTCTGCACAGTACTGCACAGATCTCCGTTTTTCCTCCTACTTCTCCTAATGCCATGATTCAAGCCGCTAACTCCATGGAAAACCCTGGTGATTTGACCTCCAACGGTCTCTGGGTGACTTCAGAAGACGGTCAAACGCAAGTTTTCCCCTTAAAAAACACTTCCGTCAATGCTACGGTTTCCGGCAATGTTTCTCAGGTGGAAGTCACCCAAACCTTTGAAAATCCGTTTGAAGATCCTCTGGAAGCGGTGTATGTGTTTCCCCTGCCAGATGAGGCGGCGGTGTATGATATGGAGATTAAGTTAGGCGATCGCATCATCAAGGGTAGCATTAAAAAGCGGGAAGAAGCCCAAGAAATCTACGAACAAGCGAGAGCAGAAGGACGCACTGCGGGACTGTTAGAGCAAGAGCGGGCGAATATTTTTACCCAATCTTTAGCTAATATTCGACCGGGGGAAAAAATTGAGGTTACCATTCGCTACACCGACTCCCTGACGTTTGAAGGGGGGGATTATGAGTTTGTCTTTCCCATGGTGGTGGGACCGCGCTATATTCCGGGTAACTCAATTCAAGGAACGGAAGATACGGACCAAGTGCCTGATGCTTCTCGAATTACGCCTCCGGTACTGAGACCGGGGAGGCGATCGGGTCATGATATCCAAGTTTCTGTTAACATTGATGCTGGCGTTCCTCTGAGTAATATTCGCTCCACGTCCCATAAAATATTAGTGCGAAAACAGCGCAATATCACTGAAATTCAACTCTCTCCAGAAGACCAAATTCCCAATAAAGATCTCGTGTTGCGCTATCAAGTGTCTGGACAAGAAACGCAAGCCACTCTGCTGACTCAAAAGGATCGAAATGGGGGACATTTCGCCGCCTATTTAATTCCTGCTTTAGACTATCAACCCAGGGAAATTATCCCCAAAGATGTCGTTTTTCTGATGGATACTTCCGGTTCCCAGTCCGGCGCACCGATTGCCCAATCCCAAGCGTTGATGCGAGAATTTATTCAGGGTTTAAATCCCAATGATACGTTTACGATTATCGATTTTTCTAATACAGCTCGCCAGTTGTCGGCATCTCCGCTAACGAATACCGCGCAAAATCGCCAAAAAGCGCTTTCCTATATTAACCAACTGAACGCCGAAGGGGGAACGGAGTTAATGAATGGCATCAATGCAGTGATGAACTTTCCTCCACCTCCGGAAGGACGGTTGCGGAGTGTCGTCTTACTCACCGATGGTTATATTGGCAACGACCAGGAAATTATTGCCGTAGTGCAAAAGAATCTGAAACGGGGAAATCGCTTGTATAGCTTTGGTGTGGGTAGTTCCACGAATCGATTTTTGTTAGATCGACTGGCAGAAGTGGGACGAGGAACCGTCCAAGTGGTCCGCCAGGATGAGAACATTGACCCAGTAGTGAAGAAGTTTTTCAGCCAAATTAATAACCCCGTTTTGGGCAATATTGAGGTGACGTGGAGCGGTGCAGGAGAGGCTCCAGAAATTTATCCCCTCGCGCCCCCGGATCTGTTTGCCAGTCAGCCGTTGGTGCTGTTCGGACGCAAGGCAGATAGCCAAAATGGGACGTTAACGATTCGGGGGGTTTCGGCAGGCGGAAAACATTACGAACAGGCGTTCCCGGTCAATTTTAGGGGGGATAGTGAGGCAATTTCCCAGCTCTGGGGTAGAGCCAAAATTAAGGATCTGATGACACGAATGTACGGTGGCGAAACCAAGTCCGGAGTTGATGCAGTAACGCAGACTGCCCTCGATTATCGCCTGTTGTCTGAATATACAGCATTTATCGCTGTGAGCGAGGAAGTGCGTGTTAACCCCGATGGTCAATCTGTGCGGGTGGACGTGCCGGTAGAGTTACCCGATGGTGTGAGTTATGAGGGTGTTTTTGGCACACCTGAGGAGGATCAAGCTGTTATGCAAAGTCCTGGTAGAGCCAGCAGAAGAGGAGGAGCGAGGGGAGGATTTGCGCCTCTGGCAAGGATTGCGGCTCCCCAACCTGAAACATCTGCGCTCCCACCTGCTCCTCCCATGAATGCGATGGACATGGAGGAAATGGAATTGACAGAGGAAAGTAAAGCAGAAAGCTTACCCAACCGCATTGAGGTGGTGAAGGCTGAGGGATTAAGTGAGGAGGCGATCGCCGCTTTAACCCAATATATTCAGTCTATCTCGCTTCCTGATGAGATTTCCGGGGATCTGACCGTAGAAATCTGGACGAATAATGGGCGTGTTCGTCGGGTGCTTCTGGATGAGGAGAATTCGACAATAGAAGACGAAGACGTTATTCGAGCGGTGCGATCGGTTTTACTCGGTTGGCCGGTTCCCAGTTCAGTTCAGGGTACAGTATCGATAACCTTGCGAATTAACGGGAATTAATACCATTTCTGTTGAAGGTTGCAACTCATCGATCCTTAAGAGGCAAGGGGCTGGTGGCCCCTTGTGACAGCACTTTTTTAGGCTATGATGTACACTATCAATCAGGAAGGCCTAATTATGAAAAATAGCGTAACTTCTTGTCACTGAATCTAGTGCTTCAGTATCAAACCACCCCATTGCAGGAAAGTTTTTGAGTAGCAAACTCTCTAACCACCCCATTGCAGGAAAGTTTTTGAGTAGCGAACTCTCTAACCACAGCATTGCAGGGAGAACTAATCATCTGGTTATTACTTAACGTTTGGGTTTGAGATTGTTGTTTGGGAAGATCGATGTATTTCATAAAGATACCATAATACTTCTGATTAAAACTGTACTACAGTATGTTTATAATGTCAATTAACACGAGTTGTTAACCCCAGCTTTCAAGCTACTGGGATCGGTAGCTGAAATTTCATCATTCCAATCCGTAGATCGAGAAACCATACCTTTTTCTTCTGCCATCCAAAATAACTTTTCGTGTAGCTTATATTTCCAAATTGGACAAGGAAGAGCAGCTTCTCCTTGCAGATTTTCAGGATTGAGATACTTTTGAGCGCAGGAACCAGAACAGGTAGGTAGGAGTTTACAATTCGTGCAAGTTTTTTCTTGAAATGGAGACCAGTTCAGCCATCGTTGATAATGGGGATCGTTAACTAAATTTTTCAAAGCAAAAATAGAGCCAACTTTGTGGTGGTTCTCCGAAACTGTTTCCAGACACTTATGTAAATCTCCGTTGGGAAGAATAACTAAATCATCGGCTTTCAGAGCAGTACAAATACCAGAGAACTGAGTGGGCTTAGGAATAACTGTTAGTTTCTTCTGATAGGCATAACGATAAAGTTCTACTTCCAAATCACCATAATCTTTTTTGCCCATGGTAGACCCACATACCTGATGGCATTCTTGAGTTCTAGATTCCACAGGTGCAAAATAGATATTTAAGTTATCGCATCCACTTAAATCCTCTGATACTAAGTCATCAATTAGAGCCATAATACTGGTTTTATTTCGAGCATCAATGTTGACGCGAATAGTAATCGATAGGGGAATTGTATCAACTACTTCTTTAATATTTTGGATGATTTTTTGAAAGGTGGGCTTCCCTCCCAAAAGATGACGTCGCCGATCGTGAAAGTCTTCAGAACCATCAAGGGTTATTTGAATTGACTTAACTTGCCGGATATATAAGTCTTGAGCAACTTTAGAATTCAAAAACCAACCATTAGTAATAATATCTGAATAATAAATAATATCTTCACGATTACAAATTTCTAAAAGTCGATCGGATAGGGATCTAATAATACCCGGCTCTAGTAAGGGTTCTCCACCAAACCAATGAACAGACAAGGCCTTGATTTTTGGGACTTTAGATTTTACAAAGTCCACAATTGCATCTTGTACTTCTGGAAACATTTTAACATGAGGTTTATCCGCTCCTTGGGTACAATAATCGCAACCAAAATTACAACTTACCGTTGGCAAAATTGTTAGACTCAATAAACCACTTGACTCTCTTTGGAGATTATATTCACGCTCAATCTCTCCTTTCTCATCAAACGAATCAGCAACAATGTAACCTCCTTTAACAAAATCTTGCAGTTTAGGATATTCAATATTTATAGATTCTTGAGTAGCTGATTTATAAATATTAATGTCCTTGTTATCCCACAACGAAAAGGCTTGAGTCCTAGTATTATAGGCAAGAGTACGCCCTTGGGTTAGAGGAATAAAAACATTATAATTAGATTGAGATGCGAAGTTCATAGCTGAATACTAAGTACAGGACAAAAGTAGTAATATTAAGAGGAGAGCGCCGCTTTAACTCAAGAAGACCATTTGGGTCAGTCCTCGATTAACCATTCGGTTTGAATCGGTTGAGGGATAATTACAACTGTATCGACCCGATGGGAGGCGATTTGAAACCTATGCGGAAATTAAGGCCCGAGCCAAGCTAGCTGAAACCCGAGCTGAACAAGAGCGAGAGCAGGCTGAGGGAATACGATAGCATTATTTATAGGTTAGCCAGCGAGATCGCCGGTAGCGTCTTACTGTTACTATTCGTAATAAAATTATATCTATCGCAAAAGATTGAAGACTAAGTTTAAGGAGTCTCTGATGGTAATTTCTGATATTTGAGCTTTAATTAATTAAATATCGGGAATGAGATTGATATGGACCCATACAAACAAGAAGTAGCCGATCTATTCGATCGCCGGAAAAACTATGACTCGGAAGACAAGTTAGTCCCGCAGCTTGCCCGTCGTCTGATCGAACAGGCAGGGATACAAAGGGGACAGAAAGTTTTGGATCTGGCCACGGGAACTGGTTTAGTTGCTATTGCCGCCGCCCAGCTAGTTGGCCCTGAAGGTCGGGTGGTGGGTGTAGACATTTCTCCTGGGATGCTAAACCAAGCTAAAAGCAAGATTGCCGCAGCAGGTCTTAGTAACATTGAAATGGCGATCGCCGATGTGGAACTCGTCGAGTTTGCAGACAACAGTTTTGACTGTATTCTCTGTGCTTCGTCCTTGCATTACCTAACTGATGTTCCGGCAGCTTTGCGCCGCTGGTATAATTTTTTGATGCCGGATGGAATGATGGGTTTGTGTGTTTTTGCAGAAACGGCTTGTGCCCCTGGTATCGTCGTGAGAAAAGTTGCCGAAAGGTACGGGGTTGTGCTGCCAAGTTGGCATGGGTTGACGGGAACGGAAGATAAGTGCTGTACTCTACTGCAGGGAGCTGGCTTTGAGAAGGTAGAAGTGAAAACCGAGCAACTCGGTAGTTATCTGAGTTTGAGTGACGGAAAAAGAAGGTGGGAGGAAGTGTACATGAAAAATCCGCTGTGCCGCCTCTTGCAGCAATTAGACTCGGAAAAGTTAGCACAAGCTAAGGCTGAATATTATACGGAACTAGAGGCTTTAGTCACAGACCAAGGAATTTGGAACGATAATCTCACTTTTTTTGCGTTCGGTCGCAAGTGAAGGTTGGAGATTATCCATTTAGTTGTTAACGTTTTTTCGAGATGTCCAGTGGATTTGTCCAGTCCGTCCACTGGACTATTTTTATGCTCACGATAATGTGGGTTTGCGTGAGTAAAAAATTAAAAAAATTAATTCAGTAAAATAGTGAGCAGATTTTAACAGTCAAGAAAGTTATCCTTGAACATCTTCAGCGTTTTGATCGACTTGAAGAAATTGATGTGGAATTACAGCATGAGTTAGGACTGAAGCCTTATTGAGGTTATAGTGCTTCGTGCGGTAATAGGTAATAGGTAATGGGAATACCGAGAATTTGCTCGTAGACTTCCCATTGGGGGAAAGGAGGAGAAACCCATTTGAAAAGTGTTTCGGTGGGAGACATGGCAATGAGGTTTAGGTTGGGGAGTTGTATTGTAATATCAAAGCCTTAAATGTTTGCATCAATCGATCTTTGAGGGGCAAGGAGCTGGGGGCCCCTTGTGAGCGTGCATGTATATAGGGAAATGATATAATAATGACTTACCATTGAAGATCGTCATATAAATCGGCTAAGGAGATCTCACAAGGTAGAGAAGTTAATTGTACTGAATCTTCTCTAGTTTTGTATTCAGAAAAGACCCATTGATTGGCTTGGGCTTTGTAATAATGCTCAACCTTGATTTGATATTGATCGATTAACAGATACTCTTGAAAACTGGGAATGCTGCGATAGGCGGCAAATTTTTCGTCTTTGTCATAATTTTTAGTCGATTGGGAGAGGACTTCAGCAATCATCAAGGGATTGGTTACGGTGTCCTTGCGCCCTTCTTGCAGTTGCACCGGACGAGAAATGACCATGACATCTGGGTAGGTGTATATTTTAAAGTCTGGAATCCACAATCGTTGATCGGCAATAAAAATACTATAGGGTTGACCTCTTAAGCTCACTCTCAAGAGAGCATTGAAAATACTCATCAATTCATTATGGTTGGGGGTTCCTCCAGTCATGGGAATGATTTCTCCACTACGATATTCATGGCGTTCTGAGGAGTTGATTTCTAGGTCTAAATAGGCTTCAGGAGTATGGAGTTTGGTTTGAGTTTGTGTCATTCTATCAAAATTTTGTTTGAGAAATAGAGGGATCTTGCTTTTAGTTTAGCGAGTTAGCAAGGGGTAAAAACTCAAATCGAGGTAAAATAGAGGTTATTTTCTTTATCTGCAGTAGCTTGGTTAAGATGAATCGCTTGCAATTTGAAGCCACTTTGGAAGGGTTAACGCCACGACGACGGCAGGTGTTAAAGTTGGTGTTAGCGGGAGTAGGCGATCGCGCGATCGCCC
>NZ_JAQMUE010000066.1 GCF_028330985.1 Roseofilum reptotaenium CS-1145
CTTTAGCGCCTTAGTGATCGCATTTCGGGATTTAATGCAACAGCTCTTAGCAGAATCGGATACTCAGTTAGCCCAGTGGCAGAGCAAAATTCTGGCCGCCTTAGGCGAAAATGGGCAAGTAATTATTGACGTGATTCCTGAGTTAGAGCGACTGATTGGCAAACAGTCCTCAGTGCCGAAACTCTCTGGCAATGCAGCCCAAAATCGGTTTAATTTATTATTTCAGAAATTTATTCAAGTTTTTACCACTCCTGAGCATCCCTTAGTTATTTTCCTCGATGACCTTCAATGGGCAGATTCGGCCTCTCTGAACTTGATGCCACTACTCATGGGCGAGAGCGATACCAGCTATCTGCTTTTGCTAGGAGCCTATCGAGATAACGAAGTATATCCCGCCCACCCGTTGATGCTGACTCTAGCAGAAATGGTCAAATCGGGAGCAATTATTAATACAATTACTCTCGCGCCTTTAAGCGAAACCGATCTCAATGGCTTGGTCGCAGATACTCTAAGTTGTAGCCAGGATTTGGCTTGGCCTTTAAATCGATTAGTCTATCAAAAAACCCAGGGAAATCCCTTTTTTGCCACCCAGTTTCTCAAGGGATTACACGAGGATGGGTTGATTGCTTTTAACCGGGATAAAGGTTATTGGGAATGCGACTTAACTAAGGTGAGTCAATTAGCACTGACCGATGATGTCGTAGAGTTTATGGCCACTCGGTTGCACAAACTCCCTCAAGAAACTCAAGAGGTATTGAAGTTAGCCGCTTGTATCGGCAACCCGTTTGATTTAGAGACTTTGGCCATTGTCAGGGAACAGCCCCAGATAGAAGTGGCAGTTTCCTTGTGGAGGGCACTGCAAGAGGGATTGGTGTTGCCATTAAACCAGACCTATAAGTTTTTCCAGGGGAGTAAAGGTGAAGAAAAAGTACGGGCACAAGATGTGTCGGTTGGCTACAAATTTCTACACGATCGCGTCCAGCAAGCTGCCTATTCCCTCATTGCTGACGATCGCAAGCAGATGAGGCACCTCAGCATCGGGCGATTGTTGTTGCAGCAAACCTCTCAAGAGGAACGAGAAGAAAACCTCTTCAACATCGTCAACCAGTTAAATATCGGTATGGCCCTACTTGAGAAACCGAGCGAGATCCTTGAGTTCGCACAACTGAATTTAGGGGCAGCACAGAAGGCCAAATCCTCTGCTGCCTACAATGCGGCAGCAAGCTACTTAAACACAGCTATCACTCTGATCGGACGTACCGAGGCAACTCTTTTGGAAGTATGGCAAGCTCACTATACATTCATGCTGCCATTACATAATTTACTAGCAGAAGTTAGCTATCTCAATGGGAACTTTGAAAAGGCAGAGCAACAGATTCAGATCGTCATCAACAACGCTAGAGATCTTCTCGATCGCGTCAAAGCCTACGAAATCCGCATTTCAGTTTTGGTGGTGCAAGGCCAGTATCAAGCAGCACTGGATGTGGGGTTAGAAATTTTGAGATTGCTCGATGTGTCCCTGACAGAGGCTCCCTTACCAGATATTGATATCGATCTCCTCTACACCTTGCCGACAATTACCAATCCCCAGATTGTTTCTGCTTTGAGCATTCTGAGCCAATTATGGGCCCCAGCCTTTATTGGCAATCCCCAGCTCCTGCAATCGGTCGTTGTGACGATGCTGAATCTGTCTGCAACCCATGGAAACTCAGCAAGAGGAGCCTTTGCCTATGCACTCTACGGGATGTTGCTCTGTGCCACGATGAAGGACATTGCATTGGGGTACCGCTTTGGGCAACTGGCGCTGCATACCCTCGATCGCCATGAAGATGCCGAGCTGACTTGCAAGGTGAATCAACTGTTTCACGCCTTTATTCGCAACTGGAAAGAGTTAGCCCGCGATCGCGCCGAATGTCTTGCCGATAACGTATTAACGGGCTTAGAGACCGGTGACATTGAGTTTGCCTGTTATTCCGCGATTAACTATTGCGATAACCTTTGCGTCATGGGCGAATCCCTAAGCCTTATTCATCAAAAACAAAGCTACTACATTGAGCTGACCCAGAGTCTCCAGCAAGAATTCCAGTACTTTGCTGCCGCAATCTGGGGACAGTTCGTGGAAAATTTAATGGGTCTGGCGGCCGATCCCAAACAACTGGTGGGGCAACGGTTTAATGAAGATGAGGCAATACCTAAGATCGAACAGATGAATTCGTTCACGGCATTGTTCTTTTTTTACACCTCTAAAACAATGTTGCATTATTTGTTCGACGATTATGAAGGTACCTTGGTTCATTCCCAGTCTGCCATTGAGTACGAACAAGCTGGGGTGGGAATGTTACCCGTCACTCAGATTCCCTTTTATCGGGCATTAGCTTTGTTAGCGCTCTATCCCAGTGCTGCCCCGGAACAGCAAGCTCAAATGTTGGAGGAGGTGGAAACTCACCAAAAACGTCTAGACATTTGGGCCACTCACGCTCCGCAGAATTTTCAGCATAAGCTGGATTTAGTGGCTGCGGAAACAGCACGGATTCAGGGTCATCGAGGGGAAGCGATCGAACGATACGATCGCGCGATTTCTGGGGCGAAAGAAAACCAATACATCCATGAAGAAGCGATCGCTAACGAACTGGCTGCCAAATTCTACCTTGACTGGGGCAAAGAAAAAGTCGCCAGCAGCTATATGCAAGACGCTTACTATAGCTATGCGCGTTGGGGGGCAAAGGCGAAAATTGCGGATCTCGAACAACGTTATCCGCAACTGCTCGCGGTGATTGGGCAACCCACTCATCCTCAACACCTGTCCGAATTAAGCCTCTCTGCAAGTCAGACAACCAGCTTAACCAGCAGTAGCCACAGCCCCAATATTTGGTTAGATTTTCCCGCCGCGATCGAAGCTGCCCAAGCCATCTCTGAAGAAATTGAATTAGAGAAACTCTTAGCAACGTTAATGCAGACCGCGATCGCTAATGCTGGAGCGCAAAGCGGTCATTTAGTGTTATATCAAGACAACCAATGGGTGGCGATCGCCAAAGCCAATCGAGACAGGGCCGAACGGCTCGACATTCGGCTCGATCGATACTCGAATCTTCCCCAGAGTTTAGTGTATTCGGTTGCGCGAACTCAGGAGACAGCGGTGTTTGACAACTTAAGTACCGTAGACCAATTTGCCGGCGATCGCTATCTGATTACCCACCAACCCAAATCCGTGTTATGTATGCCGATGAGTCGTCAAGGAAAACTCATCGGTATTTTGTACCTGGAAAATAACATCACCCTGGGTGCTTTTACCCGCGATCGGATTGAGATGCTCAACCTGCTTGCCAGCCAAGCAGCGATCTCTCTAGAAAATGCCCGTCTGTATCAACAAACCCAACACTATTCCCACACCCTCAAAGCAGAGGTCGAGCGCAAAACTGAAGCCCTCAACCAAAAAGCTCAAACTTTAGAGACCACCTTAGAACAGTTGCAACGCACTCAAGCACAACTGATTCATAGCGAAAAAATGTCCTCGCTCAGTCAATTGGTTGCTGGGATTGCTCATGAAATCAATAATCCGATTGGCTTTATTCGTGGCAATATTAATCATACCCAAACTTATATTGAAAACCTAATCGATTTGCTCGAACTGTATCAGCGAGAATATCCTCAAAGAAGTGCAGACATTCAAGCAAAATATGAAGAAATAGACCTGGATTTTTTGCTTGAGGATGTCACCAAAACCTTAGAATCCATCGAAGTAGGCAGCGATCGCATTCATCAAGTTGTTCTCAGCTTGCGAGACTTTTCTCGTTTAGATGAGTCTAATATTAAAACCGTTGATATCCATAGTGGAATTAAAAGTGCGCTGTTGATTCTGCAACATCGATTTCAAAAAAATGAACACCAACCGGCAATACAAGTCATTGAAAAGTACGGAAAACTGCCCAAAATCACCTGTTATCCGAGCGAACTGAACCAAGTCTTTTTCAATATTATTAATAATGCGTTAGATGCGATTCAAGAAAATCTTCAACACAAGACAACACCTGAAGTCCAAATTTGCACTGAAGCGCTTGAAAACCATCGGATACGAATTACGATATCGAATAATGGAAGTCCTCTCCCAGAAACGATTCAAGACCGGATTTTTGACCCATTTTTTACAACTAAGCCCGTCGGTAGAGGCACAGGATTAGGCTTGTTTATCTGTTACTTCATTATTCAAAAACACGGGGGTACGATCGCCGTGCAATCGCAATCGGAAGAAAGAACAGCCTTTGAAATTATTTTGCCCCAGAAATGCGTGTAGATTGTTAGATAGCAGAGAAAAGGAGAGTTAGGACATGTTCTATTGCGATTCGTGCCTATTGCCTTAAACATAACCTAACTCTCCTAACCAACTCTTTAGTCTTTCTCGCGCAAAGGCATGGGTTTAGGCATCACGATCGCTCATCAAATTATTGAGGAAAAACACGAGGGAACAATCGATTGCTATTCCCAAATCAGTAAAGGTACGGAATTCATGATTTCTCTTCCTTTTGGCAATTCTAATGCGAAGAATTATGAATAAGACTTAACCTCAAAGATAGAGCTAAGGTTGCCTCATTCACAAATCATTCACATTGGTATAATAAACTAAAGAAAAATCTCTAAAATTAAGTCGTTTTAAAAAACTGCTATGACTAGTCTAAGAACTCCCCTCCAGGGCTATGAAGTCCTCGAACTGCTGCACTCTAGTTCCAGAACACTGGTTTATCGAGGACTACACTTGGCTGATAATAAGGCGGTGATTATCAAATTGCTCAACTGCGAGTATCCGACCTTCAGCGAATTGGTCAATTTTCGCAATCAATACACCATTGCCGCAAATCTCGACTTGCCTGGAATTGTCAAACCCCTAGCCCTCGAACATTATGGGAAGGGTTTAGCATTAGTCATGGAAGACTTTGGAGGGATCGCGCTTTCAGAATATATGGCCGAGCATCCCTTGAATTTAGAAGAATTTTTTCAGGTAGCACTCTCCCTGTGCGAAATTCTCGACGGACTCTATCGCCA
>NZ_JAQMUE010000067.1 GCF_028330985.1 Roseofilum reptotaenium CS-1145
CGATCAGCTAGAAGAAGTGTTGTACCAGCGCTGCCAAACCTTATTGAAACAGCCAGAATTAATTGGAGGGTTAACCGATTTTTACGGGTGGAGTGAACTCACTGCTATATCACAACTTATTCAACGGACTTGATATAATAGCTCTTGAGAGCTTGCGCTTAGATTGACATTCATGATCGTTAGAGCATACCAAAAATTTGGGTTCAACTTTCATCCTACCCAATCTGGTTTTCTTATCATGTACTTACAATTCCAAGTTAATACATCATCCAATCCGTGAACTGTAGAATTCATAGACAGTCAAGCGGTCGCCCTAAAGGAGACCCCGATAGCGGATAAAGACTAGAATAACTGCCCATGAGCCTAAAGCCACTTTTAGGGCAACTAAGATATTCAGAA
Source organism: Roseofilum reptotaenium CS-1145 (assembly GCF_028330985.1). Taxonomy (NCBI): domain Bacteria; kingdom Bacillati; phylum Cyanobacteriota; class Cyanophyceae; order Desertifilales; family Desertifilaceae; genus Roseofilum; species Roseofilum reptotaenium. The sequence continues at coordinate 400 of NZ_JAQMUE010000067.1, forward strand.
CTGGAATCATGCCACCGCTTAGGAGTGTACCTAACTCTCCTTGGGGAAGTTGTAGGCCGACTAATGTGATCGCTGCTAACACAATAAAGACTAAAACGGAAATCTTTTCCCAGGTGGATGCTCTCCAACGTTCATAAATCTCTTCCATCCGTTCGGAAGGGGAGGTAATGGCAATTAAACCGATCGCCGTTCCACCCGCGACACCGGCAGCAAATCCGCCTCCTGGACTCAGATGGCCTCGGATGGCTAACTCGATACAGACCAAAGCGGATATAGTTGCACCTAAACGAGCTAAAACGATGGAAGGTTGGTCGGTAAACTGGCAAACTATGGCTGAGGGTTGTTCATTGGCTAATAAGAATTTTGCTCCCATAATGGCGATCGTAAACACCACTACTTCAAATATCGTATCGTAGATCCGATTTCTAAAGATAATCCCGGAAACAGCGTTGGGGATGCCACTATCTGCAACCACAGACTCGACAATCGAAATCTCGCCCCCCTCGAATGTGGGATCTTGCATCACTAACATTTTGACTAAAAAGATAATGCCTGCTACCAAATAAAGCCATTTCATCTGCTGTTTTTCCTCCACTGATCGCTATTTCTCTTGAGCTTTGTCACTAATTGGGCAAGGGGCCCCTTGTTTGTCTTTTGCCTAACCCGACACATGATTTTTCATCGATAAACTGGTTACTTCACTGGGTAACTCAGTCTGCATAATCTCATAAAGTCGCTCTACCCGAATGGTTGTATGGTAGGGTTTTGTCTCTTGACTGGCTGAAGAGGAAATACAAGTGGCGTGAATTTCCTTATCCATCAGCGCCTGATGTAGACTGGCATCATCACTATAGGGAACCAGATCGAGGCGCATATGATATTTATCTAAGGTTTTCTGTAAGCTGTTAATTAAGGCTTCAAATTGGGGATTTTCCTGCTCCATGTCTTCAGAAATGGTGCCCAGACGCATCACCAAAGACGATCGCACGGCTACCGCATATAAAGTAATGGCTAACATTGTCCCCACTAGAGCTTCTGTTAAGGCCACATCTGCCCCACCTAACACGGCATATACCAGTGCTGCTACAGCTCCCAAGATCCCCCGAATAACTAGCGCATGGTAGGGATTTTTTTGCAGAACCACTAGACCTGCGGCTAATGGCAATAGGGCAACAATTAATAATAGAGAGATATCAGTCGTCATTATTTCCCCCACTGGAACAAGAGGCTAAAACATATCCTATCGGTAATAGAGAGATTATGGCACTCCAATACAACAATCATTGCCAAACCATCCAGAATAGAAACAACAACATTAAATTCATCATGCCAATCAGATGGTCAAGCGTTTCGAGTGTCTGAGGGAGTTTAACGGTTGAGTTGCGAAAGATGATGAAGTAGGCAAGCCAACCCAAGGCGATCGTGACAAGGGGTTTGGCTATGTTTGCCAGGGTATAGGTCTGATAATTAAAGGCGTTTGCGCCGATGAGTCCACTGATTAAAATGACCACTGCCAACCAGAAACCGATGGATAGCTTTTGAGTGTCCTCTTCTGACCTTTCATGGGGCAAAAACATGAATTGTCCATAGACGGTTGCTGTGCCCACGGCAGCGAAACTCATGCCCAGCATTTGCCAAGGGATCAGGTTTTTCAGGGTTAGGACTTTAGCGCCAAAACCGGCAAGTAGGGGACAACCACAGATGGATAAACTTGCCAAGTTGAGGGCGATCCACAGGGAATTGGCCATGGGTTTTTGTTGCAATTCTTTTAGGTTACGACTGGGTAAGTTACCCCCAATTAGGAATAGGGCAGATTTTGCCAGTCCGTGGGTAAGAGCATATAATCCTCCCACTTCCGGGGCTACAAGGACAAAGCCCAATTGGGAAATTGTACTCAAGGCTAACATGCGTTTGATGTCTTTTTCAAATAGGGCATACCCTACACCTAATAGGGCAGTAGCTACGCCAAAGAAGCGTATGATGGGGTCAATTGCTTCTAAAGTCAGGGCGCAGCGCACTAGGGGAAAGGCTGCAGTTTTGACGACGACTCCTGAGAGGATGGCAGAAACAGGGGTTTCTGATTCTGAGTGTGTCAGGGGTAACCAGAATCCGGGGACAAAGATACCGCCTTTGGCTAGAAGTGCGAGGAAGATCAGGGCAATGGCTTCGGCGGGAGCATTGATTAAACCGGTTAAAGCGAAGGAGTTGTTTGCTTTATAGACGAGGATGGCTCCCACTAAGTACAAGAGCATAACGGTATTACTAAGCAATAGATACCGCAGTCCTATCCAGATGGCGCGATCGCTTCTTGGATAGGAAATCAGCAGAAATGCGGCGATGGTCATCACTTCTATGCCGACATAGATACTCAGCCAGTCAGCACAGACAAAGACTGAGTTGATACTGCCCTGTAAAACCACAAGCTGAGTATAAAAGAAGGCGCTTTTGCTACTCCGCCAACAGTAGAGTAGTACTGCCACACAGACAAAAGCATTAGTTAAGATAAAGAAGGCACTCTGTTCATCGGCGATCAGGGTAACTCCGAAATTATCGAGCAATTCCAGGACAATGGGTTCGGGTTGCTGAAATACGAAGGTCGCATAGGCAAACGAGACTAGGGTCGTCCCAAAGGCCAGAAACCAATCGAGCCTTGGTAGGAGATAAATTCCTAAGCCAACAATCAAAGGGAGGAGAAGCCAAGCGATTGTGAGGATGGTCATGGTGTGAGTTTTTCCCAATCTCCTTGGTTTCTAATAAGGTCACCGGTACGGATACATTACGACGTTATGTATAATACCCTATCTACCAGAGTGGAAAATAACCATAAAAGGCAAGAGGGCCATGATTAAATATCACTCGTCATCATTCCCCCCACTAGAACAATAGGCTAAGACATATCCCAAAACGGTATTCCAAATGGCGAGAGAAATAATACCCAATACCAGTAAGGGCCATTCTCTGGGAATTTGCAGGAGTAAACCAATAATCATACTCATGGAACCGAGGGTATCAGCGACAGAGAGACTATGGAGTTTAAAGAGAACGGAGCGATCGCCAATTAAAGGAAAGGTTCCCCAAAACCAGAACACGATCCCCACTCCCATACAGATATAACTCAAGGTTGTAATCATCCCTCCCCCACTCGTTTAATTACATGAGCTAACAACATTAATGCTGCATTCCCTACACTTAAGATAATGATGCCAACCACACCCAGCATTAAATCATCGCGTAACACCGAGACAATTAAAATCATCATTGAAGTTTTGGTCGCAATGCTGGCAAAGGCCAACATTTTCTGCCAAATATCACTATCTTGACAAGCCTCATACATGGGAATTAATAGCGCAAAAATCATCAAAACCAAAATTACAGTCATCTTTTAAAAGTCTCCATCCCCATATCTCTAAGTCTCCCGATCGCCGTGTCTGTGCTTCCTTCGACTCCGCTCAGGGAGCGTTTGTCTCTGTGCGTCCCCGCCTTCTTCGTCTCACCCAATGAACTTCATACGATCCCCTAGCGTGATACTTCACCACAATGGTTTTGGGGGTAAAGGTAATTACGAAAATATCTAAAAAGATCAATCCGGGAGTCCGGTTGGGTTTAACTTGCTCCAGGGTGGTTTCTTCTTCTTGATGGGGACGAACCATCAACTCGATCGCTTCTATATAAGCTTGAGGAATGGCGACTGCAATCTCCCAAAGAGCGTGTAACCAATCTTTGAGGACTGCTGGAGCAGTAACCGATCTCGGTAGGAGAAAGGCTACGGCTACGCCAATAACAATATTGGCTAGGCTCAGATCGGAGGTGAGTAAAAACCAGATGGTCAATCGTAGTATCAGATCCAGATATCCAATCATGCCCACACCATCCAGAACAGCAGCAACAACATTAAACTCATCATCCCCATCAGATGATCGAACTGTTCCAGCATTCGGGGCAGTTTGACCGTTGCGTTGCGGAAGATGAGAAAGTAGGCGACCCAACCGAGGGCGATCGTCACCAGAGGTTTAACAATATTGGCTAGGGTATAGGCTTGATAATAGACTACGTTGGCTCCCACCAGTCCTCCAATCAAGACTACGACAGCTAACCAGAAGCCAATGGATTGCTTTTTATCCCCTTCTTTTGCCGCTTCATGGGGTAGAAAGATGAGTTTGGCAAAGGAAATAGAAGTTCCCAAGGCAGCAATATTCATGCCAATGACTTGCCAAGGCATTAGGGTTTTCATCGTCAGGACTTTCGCACCAAAACCAGCAAGTAGGGGAAAACCGGAGATGGAAAAACTGGCCAAGGTTAGGGCAATCCACATAGGATTGGGAATGGGTTTATGTTTCAATTCTTTTAGGTTACGACTTGGTAAATTCCCTCCGATTAGGAAAAGGGCCGATTTCACCAATCCGTGGGTGAGGGCATAGAATCCTCCGACTTCCGGGGCTGCGAGGATAAAGCCTAATTGGGAAATGGTGTGAAAAGCTAACATCCGTTTGATGTCTTTTTCAAACACGGCATAGCCGACTCCCAATACGGCAGTGCCCACGCCAAAGAAGCGCACGATGGGTTCAATGTCGTCTAACATTAGGGCACAGCGTACGAGGGGAAAAACGCCAGCTTTCACCACGACCCCTGAGAGCATGGCAGAAACGGGGGTTTCGGATTCCGAGTGCGTCAGGGGTAACCAGAGTCCGGAGATAAAAATCCCCCCTTTGGCAAGCAGTCCGAGGAAAATTAAGGCAATGGCTTCGGTGGGAGCATTGGTTAGGCCAATGAACGCAAAAGAGTTGTTGGCTTGATAAACTAGGATTGCGCCCACAAGATAGAAGAGCATAGCCACATTGCTAACAAATAGATAGCGTAGCCCTACCCAGATGGAGCGATCGCTTCTCGGATAAGTAATCAGCAGAAACGAGGCGATGCTAATAACTTCTAAGGCAACATATAAAGTAATCCAGTCTGCACAGATGAAGGCTGAATTTACACTACCCTGTAAGATAATGAGCTGAGTATAGAAAAAGTAACTTTTGTTGCTTCTCCAACCGTAAAGCAACACTGCCATACAGACCAAAGCATTGGTTAAAACAAAGAAGCCAGTCTGGTGATCGGCGATCAGGGTCACCCCGAAACTATCCAGGAGTTCCAGGGGAATGGGTTCAGGTTGCCGAAATACAAATGTGGCATAGGCAAGGGAGACTAGAGTTACCCCAAAGGCTAGAACCCAATCAAGCCTCGGTAGGAGGTAAATCCCTAATCCAACAATAAAGGGAAGTGCAAGCCAGGCGATAGTTAAAAAGGTCATGGTGTATAGTTTTTCTCGATCGCCTTAGTTTCTAATGTGGGGTTATCTTTTGCCAGCTTCATCACTCCCACAAGCATCAGCGCTTGAATCGAAAAGCCAATCACAATCGCCGTTAAAATCACTGCTTGTGGCACAGGATCGGCATATTCAACAGTTTTGGTGGGATCGAGAATGGGGGTAAACAGCCCTTCTCGTGAGGCAATGAAGATATAATAGGCGATCACTCCGGTACTCATCACGTCCATAGAGATGATCTTCATGACAAGGTTCTTTTTCAGGATAATTCCGAAAAATCCGAATAATAGGGTGATTAGGATGCAGGCTTGTAACATCGACAGGGCTTAGGGGGTCAGGGGAATGGGCTATGCTCTGGAAAGCTTTTTAATAAGAATACACAATTTCCGGTCGTTGAGAACCATTAGGGACTTAAGTTATTCGTAAGGAAAACCATTGGTTATCATTGATGTACCGATCTCCTCAGCTTACACTAGAGGCAATATGATCGCTGTACCGATTACCAGGACAAAACCCTTTTAAGGTAAACTCTATAAACTAATTACTTCTTAATATTGAAGCTTTTCCATGACTACGCCCACCCTTCCTATTTCGCGAAAAAAGCTATGGTTAGCCGCCATTAAGCCACCCATGTATAGTGTTGCGGTCATTCCCATTGGAGTAGGCAGTGCCGTTGCTTTTGCGGAAACAGAAAGCTTCAATTGGGCAATTTTTAGCACTTTCATTACGGCAGCTATCCTCATTATAGCCTGGCTGAATTTAACTAATGATGTATTTGACTCTGAAACGGGAATCGACGTTAATAAACACCATTCTGTTGTTAATTTAACTGGCAATAAAACCTTAGTTTTTTGGATTGCCAATGGACTCTTAGCGATCGCTGCTCTAGAATTGATCTTGATTGCCTGGTGGCAACATAGTCCGATGATTCTAGAACTGATTGCCTTAGCAGTTTTTCTGGGCTATACCTATCAAGGTCCACCCTTTCGTTTGGGTTATTTAGGTTTAGGAGAAATCATCTGTTTCATTACGTTTGGTCCCTTAGCTGTTTCTGCTGCATACTACTCCCAAAACCCCACTTGGTCAACGACTAGCCTGAAGGCATCCATTATTATTGGCCTTACCACCAGTATTATTTTACTCTGCTCCCATTTCCATCAAGTGGAAGATGATATCGCCGCTGGAAAACGCTCTCCCATTGTCCGTATTGGCACAACAAAAGGCGCTCAACTGCTGTTGAGTGCTTGTGTAGCTGTTTTTGCGGCGATCGCCCTTTTCACTATTGAAGGCTATTTCCCCCAATGGACAGCCTTAAGTTTCCTCAGTATCCCCGTTGCGGTGCAACTATGCTACCATGTTCTGATGTATCATGACCAACCGGAACAAGTAAAAAACTGTAAGTTTATCGCCGTTAACTTTCACTTTATCAGTGGATTTTTATTGGGTTTAGGATTTATTTTAGGATAGGTTATATAGCAGTTTTTCCTAAGCAATAAAGACGCTAGAAATGGACAAAAGCTTTGATTGAGCATAAGCCATCGTTTGATATAGCTTTTAAACAATATTTAGTTAAGTATAATACGTTTTTATTGAGCGTTAGACTGGCGCAATATACTGTTTCATAAGGAGGTTGGTGGCTTTTCATCCAGCCCGAAATCCCTAGGGAATGCTACATAAATTACATGATCGACCCATTGATCGTTTTCGTAATAAAAGCCATAACGAATACACTCTTTCTGCAAGCCAATACTTTCAACGAGTGCAATCGAAGGATAATTATCAAGATTGATAGCGGCTTCGATACGATGATACCCAAGCTGCTCAAACCCAGCAATAACGGCAGCTCTTACAGATTCTTTCCCAAATCCTTGTCCCCAGTGTTGATTATGGATACTGTAGCCCAAGTTAGCCCACTGTTTTTCCTCTCGTTGAATAGTAGATAAGTCAAGGTTACCCAGATGTTGATTCGTTTGCCGACAAAATACGCCCCAAATATATGCGTAATCATTGAAAGCTTGTTCCTGATGGCTATTACATATATCGGCAAAACGGTTAGCATCATAGTCATCTAAATTAATCTGTCCTTCGTCATATGGGTACTGCTGAGGCAGTCGTTCTGATAACGCAACATACCAAGATTGATAGTCCTTAGGTTTTTGAGGACGTAGGATAAGGCGTTTAGTCTGGATCGTCAGATCCTAAGCTATTTCATTCATCACAAAAATTTTCGACAAAAATTTTCGTTTGCCAAATTGATTCCAGCTTGAATATAAATCCCGGTAAAATGGACTCTCCAGACACCCAACTTGGAGACTCTCACACTTCAATCTCTTGATTCAGACAATAAACTGCCACTTTCCGCGATGAAGGAATAATAAGCCAGGCTAAACGAGTACCATTGTCTAGATATTCTTGCATTTTCTGTTGCGTCACTTTTAAAATTTGGGTAATCGACAAACTGTTGTTTTAATCGTTATAAACTAAACTTCACATAATCGCTCAACCAAGCAATCACTTCTTCTCCTAAGCGCACGTCATTTAAGCGGTCAATTTCGCGAATACCAGTGGGACTGGTGACATTAATTTCCGTCAAATAGCCACCAATGACATCTAAGCCAACAAAATAGAGGGCATTTTTCTGTAAAATTGGGGCTAATTGGGAACAAATCTCTTGTTCTCGGTCGGTGATTTCTGTTTTTTCTACGTCTCCACCAACGGCCATATTATTGCGGAATTCTTCAGTTCTGGACACCCGATTGACTGCACCAATTGGCTCTCCATTGAGGAGAATAATTCGTTTATCTCCGTCCTTGGCTGCGGGTAAAAATTGCTGTACCATCACCGGTAATGTCCCGTTTTGGGTACTGAGTTCAATGAGGGAGTTGAAATTGCGATCGCCAGGCTCCAATATCAGAATTCCTTCCCCGGCTTTGCCTCCCAGGGGTTTCATGATTGCTTTTCCGTGAGTTTGGACAAACTTGCGAATGGTGGTTTTATCTGCTGTTACCTGGGTTTCGGGGATCAATTTGGGAAACTGGAGCGCATACATTTTTTCATTGGCATTGCGCAAGGCTTTGGGATTATTCAACACCAGAGTTTTTTGCGGGTCAACATAATCTAAAATATAGGTGGCATATAAATAGGAAATCGTCACCGGTGGATCGGTGCGCATAAACACCGCATCCATCTCTTCTAGGGGGCGAATAACTGGGTTTTCGACTTGAAACCAGGGATGGGTAGCTACCCAATGGTCTTCTTTTAATTCGACTGGGGTTAAGTGAAGCGGAGACAGTTTTGCCCAAGCTTTACCGGATCTGACTTCTAAGTCTTGAGCTTCAGTAATCCAAACCTGATGGCCTAGTTTTTGAGCGGCTTCCATCATCGCCACACTGGTATCATGGCAAGGATCGAGGTGGTGAATGGGGTCAATAATAAAGGCAAAATCCATGGTTTTCAATTAATCATTAAAAATGGGGTTAGTTGGAGGGTTCGGAGACTTTGGGGTTAATTTGGGAGTCACTGAGCGGAGCCGAAGTGCCGATTTTGGGTTCGGTTCCGGCTAAGAGGCGTTCGATATTGCTGCGGTGTCGCCAAATGACGTATAAGCCGCCGATAATGCCAAAGATTTCATAGGCGAGGGGTTGGTGGAAAGCTGCCATGAGGGCAGAAACGGCGATCGCCGCACTCATCGAGCCGAGTGATACAATTCGGGTAATGCCGATGACGCTGCCAAACACGGCAAAGGTGAGCAAACCCACCGGCCAATATAAAGCTAACAATACCCCTAAACTGGTGGCGGCCGATTTTCCTCCTTTACTTAAGGATTTTCCTTCGGGTTGATTCCAAATTAACCAAACCGATAAACTATGGCCAAACAGGGCTAAAAATCCGGCTAACACCACTATCCCATCTTGTAGCTCACTGAGCGAAGTCGAAGTGAGCGAAGTCGAAGTGAGCCAACCCCATTGATAGGCAAAGCGCACCAGAAAAATGGCTGCTACTCCTTTAAGAACGTCCACCAATAGCACGGTTAACGCCGCACCTTTGCCTACTGTTCGCAACACATTGGTTGCACCGGTGGAACCCGAACCCGACTCGCGAATATCAATGCCTTTGAGGGCTTTGGTTAACCAATATCCTGTCGGAATAGAACCCAATAAATAAGCCCCAATCAAGACACCAACGGCGATTGCCCATTGCATACCTTCACCTCTTTCTCGATCTACTTTATCTAACGTTCTCATCCCACTGTTCCCTTCGACTCCGCTCAGGGAACAGGGAAACCTTACCAATTATCAATCATCGGGGGTGCTTCTGGATTCGGTGCAAACGCCAACCATAGGGGAAACTGCAACATGGACACACTCACCTTATCCTCAGACTCATCAAGAATAATGAGAGGGAGTTGCTTCTGTTGGGTAATTCGGTCTGCTTTTACGGCTAAGGGTTCAGGTGCTTCAAACATAGTAATCCCTCTGTCCGAGCTAAAATCCATGCGAGAGATACCCAAACAATCTTGTAAACCCCGTCGCCATTCGCCCAAGCGCTCTGGAGTATTGACTAAAATCAACGGTCTGAGGCGATCGCCATATAAACTATAGACTACCGAAATTACTGCCGAGGATACCAAAATATTTTGTAGACGAGACCCCATGGTACGCACCGCTCCCCGTCCCCCGTGGGTAAAAAACCATTGGGATACCCGTTCTGCATGGATGGGTTCAAACGTGCGCCGCAATTGCCAAGCTGGGCCATAATAATCGGGACGGGTGCGATACTGATCCAATAGATGGCGAATTTGGCGCACTTGATCGCCAAACTTGGATTTGGTAAATTGGGGATTTTCTAATTCTGGGGGGCGTTCTGGTTCTCGACGGGAACGCATGATCGGCACTTCCACTGGAGCGACGGGTTCGCGAGCATCTGCCCCTAACTCTATATTTTCCGCCGCACTGGCCAAATCCTGCAAGCTACCGACCAAATAATCCTTAAAGCCTTGAACGCGGATAGCGAGATCCTGGGAAACACCCGCAAAGCTTGTCCGCATTTCCGCACGGATGCGCTCTGCACGTCTTTCCAGTTTTTCGATCGTAATTTCTAGCTTATGTTTGCGATGCTCTAGCTCACTTAAACCTGCTTGTACCAATTGTCCCATGGCTGATTGCTGGGCTGTCAGTTGCTCTTGCAGGGTTTCGGCTTCCTGTCGCAGTTCCTCCACCTGGTTTTGCAGCGCTTGCTCGGTAAACCGTAGATCCTCAATCCGCGCTTGCCATTCATCCACTTCTTCCTCCCTGGGAGGTTCCGAGTCTTGTTCCTCCACTTCTTCCTCCCGATCTAGTCCTCCGTCTGTAGCTGCCCTTTCTTCACGGGGTTCGGGATGATCGGGGGTTTTGGTATCAAGCTGAAGCGGAAGTAAGCTATCTCCCGTTTCACTATTTTGATTTTCTATGGTTTCATCTTCTGTTTTCCGATCGCCATGGCGATCGCCATTTTCCTCCGTCTCTTGAGAGGCTGAGGGTTGAGGAACGTCAGATTCAGGAACGGGGGTTGAAGGGGTTTCGGGGTTGGAGTCCCAAGGATTCAATGGATCGGTATTCATCAGTTATTCATCAGTTCTACAGGTATTAACGAGAACGGGGACAACGTTCTTCCAGAGTGCGCTTGAGGGTTGAATAGTCAAAGATTATGGGTACAAAATGGATACTCTTAACTTCTTTGAAATAGAACAAGATGGGCAGTTTGTCCCAGAAAATCTCCCAATTTTGCCAGTCTTGGTAAGGAAATTGGCGAATTTGCTTGTCGGAACGGTAAACCTCAAGAGCTGTTGGAGTAAAGGTGAGCCGGATAGTGGTGGTTTGTAGGGTTAAGAATAACCCAAAGAGGGCGATCGCCCCACCTAATCCAATTTGAACGGCTGCTAGAGGAATCGCCAACAGCACCAGCACTAAGGGTATCCGGTAACTGGGCTTCAGGGTAACCGTTTCTAGGGTAGTGCTCGAGGTTGAAGATGAAAAGGGAGTTGAAGTCATCGGAAGTTCTAAATCACCTATGGTTGACTATTTTATCGTGCCGTGGCTGGTAATGCCCGATCTCCCCATCTCCCCATCTCCCTATCCCCAGTAAAATTGAATTTAGCCTGAGATTGAGGTTTAGGAGGGAGCGATGTCAGTCTTATTGAAGCGGTTGTTTACGGTGGAAGAGTACCATAGGATGGGCACAACTGGGATTCTGTCTGAAGGCGATCGTACTGAATTAATCCGAGGAGAAATCATTCAAATGTCACCTATTGGCCCAATTCATGCCTCTTACGTCAATCGCCTGACTCAGTTATTTATATTGCAATTCGGCAAACGAGTATTGGTGAGAGTACAAGATCCAGTCGTGTTAGATAATACTTCTGAGCCAGAACCAGATTTATGCCTGGCGCATCCCCGTGCTGATTTTTATCAGGGGGGACATCCGCAACCGGAGGATATTTTTTTACTGGTAGAGGTAGCGGATACAACGCTTCGGGGCGATCGGGACATCAAAATTCCCCTGTATGCACAAGCGCAAATTCCGGAAGTTTGGCTGCTGAATATTCCCGAACGGTGTTTAGAAGTCTATCGACAACCGACTCTAGAAGGCTATCAGCAGGTGCAACGCTTAGAAGAAGGAGAAGTTGCGGTGCAATTGTTTCCCGATATCCAGTTTTCAGTTGAGGAAATCCTGGGATAATCGACTGTTTCTGTTCCCATGAGATACATTGAGGATGGATAGGCAATCCTGCTATACATCAAAATGACTACTGAAATTAGCGATCGCACCAGCAATGAGTCCCATTATCGCCAAATTTACCATCGCCTAGGAACTACCCCGGAACAACTCGCTCAGTTTTGCCAACGTTGGCAGATCGTGGAACTGTCCTTATTTGGCTCGATTCTCCGGGATGACTTTAATATGAACAGTGACGTGGATCTTTTAGTCACGTTTAAACCCAATCACTCTTGGGGTTTAGAATTTATCCAGATGCGCGAACAACTCTCTACTCTTTTTAATCGCCCTGTGGATCTAATGACGCGACAAAGTATTATCAATAGTCCGAATATTCTCCGTCGCGAGAACATCCTTGATTCGGCGGAGGTCATCTATGTCCAAAAGTTAGAATTCATCTTGAGCCAGGAGTCCTAGCATCACCTGCAAAATGTTCTCGCAATTTATCATGCAGAAACCGATATCTTCCCCCCACTTGGTTTAAAAGTCTGCGCTCTGCCGCATAGGTGAGAAACTGGCTATAATTCCAGGCAATCACCTCTTTTTGACACAGCATCACCCGCAAGACCAAATGTTGAATACAAGCTAGTCCCCCTCCAAATGAAAAGCTGAGGATTGCACTTAATCCTAAACCGCTAATCAGGGTATTCGTAAAGTCCACCGATCTTCCAGTTACAAACTCAGGCAAAATAAATATCAGCATCGTTGCAGGGAGAGTAATCAAAAATACAGTTATGGCATTTTTTGCTGATTCTAGGATGCCCTGATTTGCTTTTGATCGATAGTTAAGATCAGCCCTTAGACCCCTAATCAACCCAACAATTCCGCCAAAAATTATCCCGAAAATGGCATCAAAAAAAACTCCTAAAATCAGGGCTAAAACCAGCCAATAAATAATCCCTTTCTTGATTTTTTTTTGAGAAAAGTCAAAAGCTTCTGTCAATTCAATAGATAGACCTACTGTTCCAAAAATTACTCCATCAATCAATCCACCAATTAGCCCACCAATTAGCTTGAAAAATAGCCCCTCAAACCCCTCCAAAATCATCCCCACCATTACCCCTAAAAACATACCTTCAATCATCCCCACTATTAGCCGATAAACCAAACGTTCTCCCTTGGTTGCTAACAAAATGGGCTGCATTTCTTCAATATAAGAATCCGTCTGGCGCTGCTGCTTCAGGCTTCGGGCAAGCCAGGTAAGATAACGGCGGGTTTGCTCTGGAGTATATTTCCTCGCTCCCTTGGCGTTTGGCTCGTCTAACTTGCGCTCTACATACTTTTCTAATAACGCCGCTTGCGTTTGCTGTCCCCCTGTCCCTTGGCTCTCAATTCCCTGGGGATAAGCCACCGGAATCAGATGCAAAAATAAGGGAATTCTCGCTAACTCCAACAGTCCCTCATCTCTTTGAATCTGCCGCCACAATTCCCCCCGTCCTAACCCCCGTAAATAGCGCTGAATCTGGTCATCCTCCAGCGCTTGCAGATAAACCGCTCCGTTCAATGCCTCTAGCATCACCTCCCCTTCCCGATAGCGCTTGCAGATAAACCGCTCCGTTCAATGCCTCTAGCATCACCTCCCCTTCCCGATATTGCTGCTGCCGACAACACACCACCAGAGACAATCGGGAAGCATAGGGAACACCTTCCCGTAAAAAGCGATTCATCTGGGCAATACAGTCTTGTTGTCGGTTTAAACCCACCTCATCCAACCCATCAATCAAGGGTAATAAGTCTCCCCGCTGAAGTGCCGCTTCTGTATGCGCTGGCGGGATACTGTGGCGCTTTTGCAAGTCCTCAACTAACCACTGACCAATGGTTATTTTTCCCGGATACCGAAACATTTCAAACAACACGGGAATGGGCTGTTTCTGCCCTTCAGTGTGCCCTTGCGCTTCTTCGAGTAAATCCCGCGCCAACTCCAGCAGGGTTGTTGTTTTTCCCGCCCCCGGTTTCCCCAAAATCAGCAACCTGCCCCCAATCTCTGGCTTATGGAAAATATCAAGTATTCGCTCTTGTAGGTCTAAAACTTGCTGCTCTTGCCCTCTGAACGGCTGCCACAACCGCCGAAGACGCAACGGCCAAACTGGTTCAGGAGTTTGAATCTCCAGTTTGGCCTCCTGTCCCACCTGTTCCCGTCGGTCTTCCATCTTTAAAAGAATGGAGTTTTTCTGGTGCTGTCCATTTTTCCGGTCATGCTTTTTCTTGTCATGTAGAGCATTGTCCAACCATTGTTTGACCTCCAGATTCATCACAGTCCGCATATTTTCGCGCCACTGTTGCAGACTATCCGCCGACGCTATAGCTTCTGTTCCCATCGCCTGAATCACCGGCTCTCCCTTCCGCAAAGCCAGCAGCAGCAACGCCATCGGCGGAAACAGCACGCCGAACACAAACAGCCCCACAGTCGCATATCCCAAAAATTCCGTTACCTTGTCCGGTAGAACTGTCCATTGATTCAGCATCCACAGGGAAGCAACCGCAAACCCAGTTATTGATAACCCCGCAACCCACACCCAACGGGTACGCGTCTCCTCTTCTGATCGCTCCGACACCGCATTGGCAACAAAAGGCAACACCCCAAACAATACCGCAATCCCAATCACCAACAGTGTGGGGGGATTCCAGTCGTCTAAAACCTGCTCAGAGACTTCATTAATACAAACCCCCAACCCCACATTCGCTGCACCGGTGATGAACGGCAGTGTAATCTGGCTATTCTTGCTCATCGTCTAACCCAACCCACCGGCTCCTATGGCAACCTTTCCCCAGGTCTGGAGTAATTGCTGTGATCGGAAAACGGCTGTATTTTGATGTTTTTAGTAGATACAGCCATTCATTAGGGCAAAGCGCTGTATCTACTGAGCTTTGACTAAAATTAAGTCCCCTTCCTGTTTCACTTCAAACAGGGGTAAGGGGTTTTCCGCAGGAGAAGCTAAAACTGCGCCATCTAAGTCAAATTGGGAACCGTGACAGGGACAGTCAAATACGTTTTCATCAGCCAACAGTTCTACGGTGCAACCTTGATGGGTACACATAGGATTGAGGGCAGTGATGGCTTGGGTTTCTTGATGGCGGAAGATGAGGACGGGTTTGGGAGCGTTGCGTCGGTCTAGAATGGTTCCTTGGGCTTCGAGTTGGGAGATTGTATCGAGGGCTTGAAACCTATCTTCGCGTATGGAGGTATCAATTTTAGGCGTGTTATTACTGGAGGATATTGGGCGTTTTTCTCCAGACTGACAACTGGAGAGGGTGGGGGGGAGGACGCTGACGAGTGCGCCAAGGGTCATCCAATTGATAAAGTAACGGCGTTCCATAGTAGATGGGAGTTGAATTTTAGGAGAGGACTGGAGATTGCGATTGGTTTTTGAGCATCTGTTGACGCAGGAATACGACCAATACAAACAGGAGATCTAGGGCAATTAAGCTACCGATAATCAGTTCTGAGCCTCCGGTACTGAAGCCGTAGCTGTGTAATCCAGTTCCGAGGACAAAATTTACGCCATACCAGGCCATGAGGATAGCATTAAAGCTGACAACACTAGCGATCGCCATACCAAAGTTGCCGAGCCAACCGGCTAATCGACCGTGTAGGGGCACGATATAGCACATGAGGGCGATTAAGGCCCAGGTTTCTTTGGGGTCCCATCCCCAAAACCGTCCCCAGGAAAAGTGGGCCCAAATGCCACCGAGGATAATGCCAGTGGTCAGGAAAAGTACGCCGACTTGGAGGATAGAATAGTTCCAGCGCGAGAGGCGGTTGATAAAGTCTTTGGCTGCGGGCTTGAATAGGTAAGCGCCCAGGAGCAAATGACCGAAGCCAAAGGCAAGGGCAAAACTGGCGTAACCAAGGGTAATGGTAGGCACATGGACACTGAGCCAAAAGTTATCGCGCAGGACGGGAACGAGGGGTTTAATGCTGGGATCGAGGACAGCCGGGAGGCGATCCCCCAACATCAAGCATAGGATAGATAAGGGTGCAGCGGACAATAGGTAATATTTCGCACGATGCAGGAATTCAAAGGTAACGGCGATCGCCGCTATTCCCAAACTCACCCAAATCACTGACTCATACATATTCGTCACTGGAGGGCGTTCTGCAATTTGCATCCGCTCCCAAAACCCATATCCATGCACCGCTAACCCACTGCAAAATAACCCTAATACTACCCAATAGGCTTGTAACTTTTCCAACTCCAAAGTCACCAACATCACCACGAACCCTACACCATATAAAATCCAGGCTTGGGTAAACCAATGCAGTCCATAAAAACGAACTTCTCGCGTTAGTTTTTCCCCAGAAGGATAGACTTGGGGACTTAATGTTATCAGTTGCGATTTCAAAGTTGCAACCTGGGCATTTAAATCCGAAGTTAAACCCATTTGTACTGCTTGTTTGATTTCGCCATAGGTTGTTTGCAAGGTCTCGACTTGTTCCGGCGAATAATATTCAGAAGCCTGAGCAATTCCCAACCATTTGCCTTTCGGATCGCTTGGATGGGGAACAACCGGTAACTGGGTACTGCTAACCGTCTCTAACATTAGGGCTAAACGGTCTTCTAGAGTTAGCGCTTCCCGTTGATCTCGCGTTAAATCTAGATTCTGCGCTTGAGCTTCATGGGCTTGCAAAACAAAGGAACCCAAGGGAGACGAAACCAGATCCACGAAAGAAAAATATTTCTGTTCTGGATTGAGTCCCAGTTCAGTTTTTAAGGGTCGATAACTAAACAGGATAAAGGGTTCTTTGTTCCAGTCTCGGTTATTGAATAAGAGGGAAAGATAGGTATCGAGATAATCGAGCTTTTCTCCGGTTAAGGGTTCATAGCGGAAACTGCCATGAATTTGAGTAACTGTTTCTCTGGCAACCGTATCAAGGGGCTTTTTGCGTCCATCCAGTTGTACTGCCAGAGTTTTCAGGGAATCATAACTCGTTTCCGGACTAGAGATTATTGCTTTCCATGCGGGGAAGAAGCACAGGAGAAGACCTAATGTTAAACCAATGAGAAATTTAATTGGATTCATACAATGTATAGGCTACAGACTGGTGATGTAGGAAGCCTTGAGACATTCCTGATTCCTTAGTGGTAACTGTCTGGGGGGAATTGTTCTGCTCACTGGTAACATCTAGCTATTACCCTATACTTCTCAGTCCACAATGTTAGCCTTTATGTGATAAAGTGGGAGTCAAAATAAAAATTCACCTATAATTGAGCATAAAAATCAAGATAGTCTCTATAATTCATCAATGATCGGTATCCATAAAACTCCATCTCTCACTGCTGACACTATCCTTGAATCTCTCCGGGAAATGTTCCCTCAAATTCAAAAGCAATACCAAATCAGTACGCTAGGAATTTTGGGTTCGTATGTCCGAGGTGAAGCAACTGAAGCCAGCGACATTGATTTACTCATTGAATTCCAACCAGACATTCGTTTTGGTCTAATTGCTTACTGTCAACTGGAAAATTACCTGAGTGAAAAACTGGGTAAACAAGTAGATCTGGTTACTAAAGATGGTTTAAAACCTGATGTCGGGGAAAATATTCTCAAGGAAGTGGTTTACCTATGAACCGTACCATCAAAGATTACTTAAGGGATATCCTAAAAGCAATCAATGCTGCCGAAAAATTTGTTATGGGTTTTGATATAGAGTATTAGTCTGGAAATTAGATATGACCGTTACAAACTTGTTGCCACAAATGCATCATTTATCTAGGCAGGATAAATTAAAGATTATTAAGCTTTTGCTTCAGGATTTACATGAGTTAGGGAGCAGGGAGGATGATACAGTTTTGTTGTCAGATCGCGATCGCTTTTTGTTGACTCAGGCCGTTGGAAGCTGGACAGAAACAGATGAGGCTGAGTTTTTAGAAAAGACGAAGACTTTTAGGGATGTTGATGAAAGCTTGTGGAATTAAAGCCAATTTTATTAGATACCTATACTGCACTTAACTAAAAATGTGCCTGATGCCATTGAAATCATTGGGAAAATCAAGGACAAGTTTTAGAATTTCCAGAGTTTCATGGTTTAATATGTTTAAATATAACATTGAACGAATGATGCTTGTCGGGATATTCAAACTTTCCTGTTGCTATTTTAGCATTTTGACATCTGCCTTCACCCTCTAATTTTTTACCTGAAAATTTTGTATCTGAAACTGAAATATCATACCAATCCAAATTCCATGTATCGTCTTTCTTATAGTTAATTTCAAATCTTACAGGATTGGGATATTGACGAGGATATTGACCACTTGTTACTGAAATCTCTTCTAGGCTCTTGTCTCCAGAATATGGATGGTCAAGAAGATACATTATTCCTGTTACCAATTTATCTTCACCATTTTCTGTTTCTATTGCCTATTGCCTCAAACCATAACCTCATTGTCCTAATCAACTCTTTCACTGCTATAGCACTTACAGCGGTTTGCGATGTAATGAGATACAGTAAGAAAAATCCCTCTAAATCCCCCTTTCTAAGGGGAGACTTTTACTGCCCCCCTTAGAAAGGGGGGTTGGGGGGATAGAAATCTACCACATAAGAGCGAAAACTGCTGTAATATCCAGCAGAGCGGGCAGGAAAATAGACTCACTTCTTCTGAACTTTTAATAGTTTCTGGTGTTATAGTCAATTCAAATAACAGTGAGACATTTTTGTAGGGGCGAAAAAATTTTCGCCATAAGAGTTCAAGATACCAGGTTGCCTCAGATTCAAGACTGCAACGGTTCACTAATACATCCAACCGCTTCAGCATCATAATTACTAGAGAATGGTAGTGTGAGATTTACTGTCAATATGAACTTCAAATAATTTTTCTGGGGGATTGCGAGTACTGTAGTCAACTATGTTTACCGCAACAGTATAAAAATATTGAAGTGCCTCTGTATCTCTATTCTGGACTTCATTGAAGTTAGTAAAACATACATGCCACAGGTTTGGCTTACTGTTTTTATCCCAAATAGCAAATATTTCTTTAAAGGCTTTAACAACTTTTTCCCGATCATCTCCTTCAATGAGAACCCAAAACTCTCGCCAACCCGCGCGCAAACACTCACAAGGCAAGCTAAAGTTTTGTAGGAATTGATCCCAACCATTAGAGAGGAGTTCCGATTCCTCATCTTTGGAGAATTTGCCCTCAGCAATAGACTCGATCGTGATAAATAAGATCGCCATGAATGCTTTCGGGTCTGGTTCTAGTAGTGCCTCCAGTTTTTTAGGAAAGGTGGCGCGATCGACTATGATACAATTACCCTCAATGTTATTCATTAGAAGAAACCAGTTTTTAATCGCAAGGCCAGTTCTTTGTCTTTGTTCACATTACAACTCATGATAGCCGAGAACAAACCAAAGGGACTATCGTTCACCAGTAAGGAGGGTTGGCTTCAGCCATGCGCCAGGGCCTTTACCACGTTCACCCCCAGATTAACGGTTGCACATTGTTCCACAGTCTGCTGAATCGTTGCCAGTAAACTTTCGATCTTTATGAATTGGGTTTAGGCCGGTTGCCGGGTAGCCGTGATCGTGATATCACGGATGTTTACATTCTGCGGTTGGGAATACATAAACACTGCTGTGCGAGCAATGTCGTCGGCAACCAATGCGCCGCCCATTGCCTGTTTCCATTCCTCATAACCATCAATGATTTCCTGCGAAGTGGTGTGACTCAGCAGTTCGGTTTCTACTGCCCCAGGGTGAATTGCCATCACGCGTACATCGCTGTTAGAAACCTCTTCACGAACATTTTCGGTAATTGCGGAGACGGCAAACTTGGTTCCAACATAAGCCGCATGGTTGGGAAAGGACTTTTTGCCCGCAATAGAACTCATGTTTATGATGGTGCCAGTGCCTCGCTCCTTCATCGAGCTAAGAACCGCCTGCATTCCGTTTAACAAGCCGAGAACGTTCACATCAAACATTCTGTGCCATTCCGCTGAATCTTGTGTATCAATCTGCCCTAGAAGCATCACACCAGCATTGTTGACTAAGCAATCTACCGGGCCATATTCAGCTTCAGCCTTTTCAATGGCAACATGGAAAGCTTCAGCATCGGTGACATCGAGTTTGCGGCACATTGTGTTGGGTAGGCCAAGCGCTTCGAGTTTTTCAATTCGGCGAGCGAGAAGTAACAGCGGGTGACCAAGTTCGGCGAAACGTCGAGCAATAGCCTCACCAATACCGGAGCTTGCACCGGTAATAACCACTAAGGATTTCTGATTCGTCTCCATATTTTCCCCTCTCTAGTGTCTTGTAAATGCAGTGTACTTTTGAACGACTAGCAATCTCAAGGCCTATTTCTGCTTAGACATTGCCTATTTCTGCTTTCTGCCCATTGTTTGAGCGCAATTCTTGACAGCGATTGCTATAGTCAAGTGATAAGGCTATTTGAGGAGGAGCGAATTATTTATCTACAACAAATCATGGATGTTTATCAGTTTTCCAAAGTGGAAGGCTTTATCAAGACTCATATCAGAGGTGTCAGTTTCTTCTGGGCAACAAAAGCTATAGCGTGTTCGCCGCTCGTCTACAATGCTGGGCTAGTGATTATTGAGCAGGGTAATAAGGTTGGATACCTCGGCGATCGCGTGTTTCACTACGATAGTGACCATTACCTTGTCCTTAGTGTGCCACTCACCTTCGAGTGCGAAACAAATGCCAGCTTGGACAACCCATTACTGGGCATTTTTATTGAACTCGATCTTGCCGAACTTCACAAGATGGTGATGCAACTCTCAAAACATAATGCACTCGATAACTTTGAGCTGACATCACCATTATGTGGTGTTGAGCCGGTTGCCCTTGATTCCCAGATGCGTAAGGCAACAACTCGGCTCATGCAAGCCCTCTGCTCAGAACAGGATAGTGAAATTCTCGGTTTGTCATTAGTTAGGGAGGTCGTCTACCGCGCACTGTTGGGTAAACATGGACCTGCTCTTTATGCGCTCACCCAACACAACTCCCACTATGCGCGGATTGCTCGAAGCATAGAGATCATTCGGCGTGAGTACCAAAAACCCCTCACGATCAAGCAGCTCGCCAAAGAAGTGGACATGAGTGTCTCGGCATTTCACCGGTCGTTCAAACAGATAACCGAAAAATCTCCACTACAGTACCTCAAAGAGTATCGATTACATAAAGCTAAGAGTCTTATTCTTCATAACAATATATCTGTAGGTACGGCAGCCCTCAATGTGGGGTACGAGAGCACATCCCAGTTTAGTCGAGAGTTTAAGCGCTATTTCAATTTTTTGCCCTCTCAAGCAAGAGACTCGGGCTATGCCCAACTTGTATAGATTCAATAGGGTTGGTCTTGAGTTTAGTAAGGTGGCGCGATCGACTATGATACAGTTACCCTCAATGTTATTCATGAGAAGTTCCCATATACAAAATTTGATCGCGTCTCGATTTTACTGGCTACTCAGAAATTACACCACAAGCCAGGCGAGGACCGCCGCCACCGAGAGGAGCTGGCTCGTCAGAAAAGTTATCTCCGTGCATATGCACCATTAGAGAACGACCATTTAAGAAGCTGACTTCTAACCGGGGAGCTAAAACAGGAGTTGTTGCTGTACCATTATTGGCCACAAATAACGGAGGTAAATCTCCCAGGTGACCATCATCCGCATAGGGGCCTTTATGGACTCCGGTATTGAATGGGTCGAAGTGCCCGCCGGCAGCTAATCCAGGTACGGTCTTGCCATCTTTCATTCCAGGGCCGCAGTCTGGATTGGTATGAATATGAAATCCATGGGAACCTGGAGTCAAATTGGTCAGATTCGGGGTAAGAAGCAAACCATATTCCGTATCTTCCAAAAGCACCGTACCAACAGCCGCGCCAATACCATTGGCATCAGTGAGATTCATTTCAACGGTAATGGCATGACCGTCAGCATAAGCTGGTGCGAGAACAGTTGCTGTCATTAGGGCTGTCAGAGAAGCAATATAAACTGATTTTTTTTTCATGGGTATCTTGGAAGTCAAAAAATAAATAACGTATGACTGGGGACAATATATTAATTGACACACGAGACAGTGTGCCAGTAATGGTTAATGCAAAGTGTATCCCAGAAAACGAAAACCATAAGGCCATATAGCGATTCTCTTTTCTATGAAGTACAGCTTGAAGCCTTAGACCCTAAGCAATATACGCTTTTGCCTATTGCAAAGCAAGCCTATTGCCTACCGCGAAGTGCTATATATTTCCGAGATCGCCTCTTCTGCTAGACCAAACGATAGGGTCATTCCCGCACCACTGAGGGCGTTAACAATGGTCACACCCGGTTCTGGATATAAAATCAATTCAGTTGATCCGGGTAACTTGGCATACACACCGTGCCATGTTTGGGCAATGTCTAGGGAAGGGGGTTGGACAAAGCCTTTTAAGTAGTTGAGAACGTAGTTGTTCAGATCGGCGCGATCGAAGGGGTGAGGACACCAACCATATTCATGAGTGTCGCCAATAATTAATTCTCCTAATCCATTTTGCGACATCATGACGTGAATTCCCCATTCTGGAAAATAGGGAGTTTCTTTAGCAATGCGTTCTTTGAGAGCAGGAAGGGAGGGACAGTCTGCAAACGCACTATAGTGGGTTAGGGTTAATCCTCCGCAAAGTGCTGCACCGAGTCGCCAGTTGTTGGGTTGGGGAGCCGTTCGCATCATTTGCAGTTTAACTTTGGTGATGCCGCTCTTGGCGTAGTGTTGGGGATAGAGGGTTTCAAAGTCTGCACCGGAACAGACAAAAATGCGATCGCCTCGCCATTGCTCTCCCCCGGCAATTGCCACCCGATCCGCGATCGCTGTAACAACCGTACCAAACTTGAAGGTAACCCCGTAGGTTTTACTGAGATAATTTGGTAATTCGGCGATCGCTTCTCTGGGGTCTACAATCACTTCTGTGGAACTCCACAGCGCTCCTAATAACCCTTCCTTAACTACGGCTGGACTCTTCTCTAAGACTTGATTAGGGGTCAGTAAAGCTACAGAATGGGTAGAGGCTCTAATGCTGATAAATTCCTCTAAAACCGCCATCTCATCTTCACGATAGGCCAGATGTAGCGATCCGGCTTCTTCTGCGTGAAATCCAGTCTGAGCCGACAGTTCCAGCCAAATTTGTCGAGAGTTGAGGGCGCGATCGCCTAATTGTCCTAAGGGTTGTCCCACAGGCCAGACCATGCCAAAATTGCGAATTGATGCACCCATTGCCTGGGGATTCCGTTCAAAAACAACAACCTTGAGTCCTCGTTTGGCACAGGCTAAAGCATGAGCTAAACCAACAATCCCTGCACCAATAATTAATACATCAGCCTGATTTTGTGAAGTCATGAGTTACTACGTTAATAAATCAGAGGAACAGATAAGAAAACACCAAATTCTTGGGCTAAATTACAACTGACACGACCATGAACTTTACCTTGTTCATCGTGGAATTTTGCCCGGTCTGCCAGGGGAAATACAGCCTCATGCCACACATTAGGATGAATATATAATCCCTGGTGACCTTCGACATAGAACGCGATAAAGTCTTCCGGTTTCACCTCGTCTCCGGGTAAAGCGAGGGGAACGACAAAGGGCGTATTTTCTAAGGGAAAAAACAGTTGTCCACCATCGGGGTGATAATTGGCGTGCCAGAGTAAGACCTGAGAGCGTCCTGATTCTGGTGTGGTTTGAGATTGGGCATTTCCTGGGTTTGTAGACCAACCCAAGAGATAGCGATCGCCAACCGCTTGATTATGACCATAAAGGATCTCTCCTTCCCACCAAAATTCAAAGATCCCTTGGGTAGTTCCCCCTTGGTTGCCGGTTTCTGGATCGAGTTTTCGCCATCCTTGGGTGGGCCAGGTCACAATTTCAATAGAATAGCTCTCATAATCATCCACCAATTGACCATATCCAGCCAGAGATTCTGGTGTGGCTTTGACCAAGGGAACGTCCACCCAGGGGAGTTCTGGGGGAACATCAGGAGCCAGGTAGTTAATGGGATGACCTAAAGTTTGCATCATCGTAATTCTTGGGATTATGCTGTGATTTTTTCTTTCAACTCCCGCAGAGAATCCAACAATCCATCATTCGGATATTGGGCTAACTGTTCTCGGCGATGAGTTCCATTGGTTACTCCCAAAGTCATCAAACAATGGGCATTCAATCCCGCTTCTAAATCTGAGGGAGTATCCCCAACTACAATTACAGTTTGGGGATTCTTGACCCCAAGTTTGTACATCGCTTTCTGAATCATATAGGGAGCTGGGCGACCTTCGTTATTATAAATCTCTGAGGGCGTAACCGAGACTTGGATATAAGAGTGTTCTGAGCCAACATAATCTTGATTTAACCCTTTATCCCATCCCAAACGACGCAAGATAATATCCGTTACCTCACGATAAAATCCTGTATTTAACCCAATCTTAATTTCCTCAAACTTTAGCCAGTCAAACAGTTCTAAGCATCCTTCTGTCGGTTCAACCGGTTGGGTTTGATAATGATGTTCTAAGGTTTCCTTAAACCGTTGATAAGAAACCTCGACATTTTGCTGATAATCTGGGTGATCTCCACCGAGTTGTTCTCGCCACAACGTTTGAAATACCAGCTTTTTTGACCATCCCATCATGGCATTCACGCGATCGCCGGAAGCCTGTAAACCCGTTTGTTCGGCAGCCACAAAGAAACAGTTTTGCACTTCATTGTTATCCTTGACCGTTGTGCCTGCCATGTCAAAGATAACCAGTTCCACATTAGGAGTAGAAGACATTCAAGTGACTCCTCCGATGAGTCAGTTTGTCTCTATTAGGATAACTTAAAACGTACCCTATTCCCTCTTCCCTACCCATTCGTAAACTTCAAAGGCGGTTGTATCGCAATGGGTACAACCGCCACATTTTTGCCCTTCTAAGCTTACCGGGCGCACTCTGCCTTTATTGACTAATTTATTGAGCATTGCCCGCAAAGCATCAGGATGGCTGCGAAAGTGGGTTTCGAGTTCGGCCAGAGAGACTTTCTGTTTTTGGGCGAGGTAGTTTTGTAGTTCTAGAATCATGGCTTTAATTAATAATTAATAGACTTCTTGCAGAAGTTAGGCAATAGGCAACAGGCATAAGACTGTATTACTATTCATTTATGCAAGAGATCTAATACTTTTGGCAATAGAGAACGGGGAATGGGGCATCTCTACTGCCCCGTTCCCCGTATCTCCCGATCCCCTTGTCCGCACTAAATGGGGCTTTCAGATTGGCGGTGGGTTTTCAACTGGGGATTCAACATTTTGAGACCGAAGAAGACACCAACGCTAATCACTACCATACTTAAAAGCCATACACTAGCGAAGGTGGGTTGAACACTCAATTGAGTGATTTGATAGAAACTGGTGGCGACGATGTAGGCTAAACCTGTTGTCCATGAAGCAACAAAAATTGTCCATTGCCAGTTGGTTTCCCGGTAAACGGCTGCGGTGGCAGCGACACAGGGGAAATAGAGCAACACAAATAAGAGATACGCAAAGGCTCCAGCTTTGCCATCAAACCGGCGTACCATGGCTCCAAATGTCCCTAAAGTAACTTCCTGTTCTTCCGAGGCAATTTCTACATCTGAGGTATCGCCAATGTTAAGACCAATGGGGTCGAGTAAGGTACCGGGAACGTCAGCTAAGTTAGCGGGAATGGTGGCGAACGCTTCTTGGATACCGCCCCAGAAACTAAAGCCTCCTTCTTCCTCTTCTAATTCGGGATTATCAGTAAGTGCCAATTGTCCGTAAATGGAATCGAGTGTGCCTACCATGGCTTCTTTAGCAAAGACACCGGTAAAGATTCCCACGGTAGCGGGCCAATTTTCCTGGGTAACGCCCATGGGAGCAAAAATGGGAGTTACAGATTGACTGGCAGCGCTTAGGATGGATTGGTCGCTATCTTGATTACCAAATGAACCATCTGTTCCTAAGGAGTTGAGTAATCCGAGGATGGTGACCATGATAATAATGACTTTTCCGGCTTTCAAGAGAAATGCCCGTAGCCGATCCCAAGTGCGAATCATGACCCCTTTGAATCGAGGAATATGGTAGGGAGGAAGCTCCATGACAAAGGGAGAAATTTCGCCTTTGAGGATGGTGTTTTTCATCACCAGTCCGGTGAAGATGGCAAAGGCAATACCGAGGATATAAAGGCCAAAGACAATATTTTGACCGCCCAGGGGAAAGAAGGCAGCCGCAAAGAGGGCGTAAACCGGAAGCCTTGCACCACAGGACATGAAGGGATTCATGAGAATAGTCATGAGGCGATCGCGGGAATTTTCTAAGGTGCGGGCGGCCATAATTGCGGGTACATTGCAGCCAAAGCCGACTAACATGGGCACAAAGGATTTTCCAGGTAAGCCCACAAACCGCATCATCCGATCCATAACAAAGGCGGCTCGTGCCATGTAGCCAGAATCTTCGAGTATCGATAAGAAGAGGAACATGAAGCCAATAACGGGAATAAATGTGGCGACGGTTTGCACACCACCACCCGCACCGTCAGCTAACAGGGCGATCGCCCATCCGGGGAAGCGGAGGCTTTCGAGCAGTTGCCCCAATCCGTCTACAAAGATTGTCCCAGCAACGATATCAAAAAAGTCAATAAAGGCACTGCCAACATTGATCGTAAATAGGAACATCAGATACATGATGCCTAAGAAAATGGGAATCCCCAGCCAACGGTTGAGGACAATCGCATCGAGCTTATCGCTCATGGACTGACTCACTTCTCCCGTGCGTTGACTGGCTTCTTGGGTCACGGTTTGAATAAAGCCGTAGCGACTATCGGCAATCAGGATATCGAGATCTTCTCCTAAGACTTGATGAATGCTACGCCGATGTTTAGCGATCATTTCCGTAAGCGCTGGAGTAACGAGTTCACCAACTCCCCGTTCATCGTATTGCAGCAAGTTTAGAGCAGTCCAGCGAGGTTCGACGATCCGATTGGTCGTGTTTTGAGTTAGGTAAGGGACGATTTCAGCTAAGGCATCTTCGATGACTGCTGGATAAGCAACGTAACTGGCAGGATGGGTTAAGTTCTCTAGGATGTGACCGACGAGATCGACTAAAGAGCCAATTCCTTCGCGATCGCTGGCAATCAGGGGCAGAACAGGAACACCTAAGCGATCGGCTAAACGCTCTGCATTAATATCGATACCTCGCTTCTGGGCAATATCGATCATATTCAGAGCGACAACCATCGGCAGGCGCATTTCCATCAACTGAGTCGTCAGATAAAGATTACGCTCTAGATTGGAGGCATCAATGATATTAATTACCAATTGTGCTTCTCCAGAAAGGAGATAATCTCGCGCCACTAATTCATCCATTCCGGTGGCACTTTCTTCGGCATCCAGGGAATAGACCCCTGGCAAGTCTACCAGGGTAATGGTCGCTTGATTAATCTTAAACTGCCCTTCTTTGCGATCGACTGTAACCCCCGGCCAGTTTCCTGTCCGTTGGTTAGCTCCGGTGAGGGCGTTAAATAGAGTGGTTTTTCCGCAGTTGGGATTACCAATTAAGGCAACAATGGGTTTGAGCATGGCTAGGGTTTTAATGTGGGGGAATGGGGGAAGAGGGAGATAGGGGGATAGGGGGCATCTATTGCCATGACCTATGACCCATTACCTATTACCAGCGCGAAGCTCGAAGTAAAAAGCGCTATAAACGTTCTACTTGTAAGGCTTCGGCTTCTTGTTTGCGTACAGTTAAATGAAAGCCTCGTACTTGAATTTCAACTGGATCGCCTAGGGGGGCTACGCGAATCACGGTAAATTCTGTACTTGGAGTGAGGCCCATGGAGAGGAGTTTGCTTTTGTAGGCGCGATGGGTCTTTTCATAGCCGAGAATGCGCCCTTTTGTGCCTACAGCTAGGTCTCCTAAATGGAGTGTGGAGGTTGAGTTTTCCATATCTGAGTGTGGATGTAAGGATAGATTTGTGTCTGTGACTAAGACTCGTGAGGCTAGACCGGCACCTAAGCCTAAGCGGTTATCGGCGATCGCTACTACCACCGAGCCACTCCCTTGGTGACTGAGAATTTGCAACTGAGATCCTGGGGTAATTCCCATGGCTAAAAGGCGAGATATACCCCCTTTGCCTTGAAACCCCTTAACCCATACCTGCTGTCCAGGTTGTGCTTCACTGAGCAAAAAGGCATTAACGTCTAGGCGTTCTGATGCGGCTTCCTCTTGACTATCTAGGCTCGAACTGTCTCCTATGTAGTCGTAGGAGCTGTCGTCATCATGCTGTCCTGACCCTGAAGGGTGATGGTTCATTTTTTTTCCTCTACGTCTTTTCATCCAACCAACAACTTGAGGGCGATTCATTGGAATTGCTAATTATTTTCATTTAAATGCCATCGACAGTCTACTCTAATCCCTAATAAATAGCGGAAGGATTAAAAAAGATTTAACCTTTAGTTCAAAAAAGTTCTTAATCTATTTTTAATCTTCACTTCTGTAATATTTCGCAAAATCCAGATAAATATTAATTTTTAATTTAGAGAGCTATTTATTTCTTCACTGTGAAGTATTATCAAAGATGGCTCATTTAAATTCTCGCGACAATAAACCCCAAAATAGTTAAAAATCATGACCGACGCTGCATCTCCTTCGGAAGTCTCCCCTGCAACAGTGGCCCAGAATACCCAACCCCCTTCTGAGTTTACTTCTCAATTAGGACAATGGCTAGAAAATACCGGTGAAATCGCTGCAATTTTACCGGTCGTCACTGGATTATTAGTTACTAGTCGCTTGCAGTTGCGAGGGGCACAAGCCTTATTGGTCAATCTGACGATCGCCGCCCTAGTCCGTCAAGCCATCCAACAAATCAAGAAACAAGCCAAGCCTGGCTCAGAAAACGGTCAACAAGCTTTATCTGCTAGTGAAGAACAATCGAATCAAGAGGAAGAAGATTATAAAATTGTCCATTCTGTCCCTGGGCGAATTCGTTTACGCATCCCTCGTTTAATGAATGACATGCTTTATGCCAAACGCCTAGAAAAACTTCTGAGTGCCGAGTCGAAAGTCAAGCATGTGCGGATTAACCCAGCAGCCGCTTCCCTCATTATTCAATACGATGGAGAGGGCATGTCAGAACTAGAATTAGGCATGTATTTACTCAATATTCTCGATCAAGCCAATTCTACAAACCTGGATGGTCAAAGCGATCAAGATTCAGAATCTGAAGGCGATAGGCAATAGGCAATAGGTAACAGGCAACAGGCAATAAATGCCCCCATTCCCCCATTCCCCCATCCCATACTCCATGCTAAAGACCGTTCATTCAATTCCTGGGCGAATTCGCTTGCGAGTTCCCGAACTGAAAGAAAATTCTACTTATGCTTCTCAACTGCAAGCAACCCTGTCTACTTGGCCGGGGGTAAGGCATGTTCGCATTAATCAGTTATCAGCGTCTCTAGTGGTTGGTTATGCTCCTGAAGTTTTGCAGGAAGGGCAGATCAGACAAACTGTAGAGGATCGGATCGAAAAAATTAGCCAGAATCTTGCTCCAGAGACACATCCTGCTCTGCCGAGTCAAGACAGTTCAGAAGGGTGGTCAAGTTTACGCCTTCCGTTGGTGGCGACTTCTCTGGCTCTGCTGAGTCGGACTCTCCCTCGATGGGTTGGCTTGCGTCCAGTTACAACGATCGCCTTTCTATTGATTGCTTTTCCAGTCGCCAAACGAGCATGGCAGAGTATGGTCAATGAACAGCGTTTAAATATTGATTGTTTGGATTTTCTGGCTCTCAGTTTAAATGCGTGGCAAGGAAAACAGGTGACTCCGATGATGGTGATCTTGCTCCATGAATTGGGGGATATCATCCGCGAACAAACGGCCAGAGCAACGGAAGTGCGGACGGCTGATTTACAAGAGGCGATCGGGCGGTTTGCTTGGGTGAAACGGGAAGAAGATCAACCTCCACAGCAAATTCCTAGCGATCGCGTGGAAGTCGGCCAGACGGTTATTGTTTATCCTGGGGAGCAAATTCCTGTCGATGGCACGGTATTGCGGGGGGAAGGAGTGATCGACCAACAGCAGCTTACTGGGGAAGCTATGCCGGTAGTGAGACAGGAAGGAGAATCGGTATTAGCTTCAACATTGCTGCGATCGGGTCAACTGTATCTGCGTGCCGATCGCGTAGGCAACCAAACCCGCGCTGCTTTGAGTCTCGCCCTATTGCAAAAAGCTCCTGTCCATGATACTCGCATGGCTAACTATGCCGAAAAAATCGCCGATCGCCTGATTTTACCCTCTCTATTTCTCGCTGCTCTCGTTTGGCTCACCACAGGCGATTCTTCTAGGGCAGCCGCTATCCTCACTCTAGACTTTGTAACCGGCATTCGTGTCTCGATTCCCACTGCCTTTTTAGGAGCCTTGAACCATACCACTCGCCATGGCATTTTGGTTCGCAGCGGTCGGACTTTAGAACAATTGGCGGAAGTAGATACGGTAGTGTTTGATAAAACGGGAACTCTTACCCAAGGGATTGTCACAGTATCGGGAATTACTCCTTTCAATGGATCGTCTGAAGAGCGAGTGCTTCAACTAGCCGCTGCCGCTGAACAACGGCTGAATCATCCCGTGGCTGAAGCCATTGTTGACTATGCCCATCAGAAGGGGGTAACGATTCCTTCACGGGGAGAATGGTTCTACGAACTGGGTTTAGGGATTCGCGCTCAAATTGAAGGTCAGGAGGTTTTGGTCGGCAGTCAGCGCTTTTTACACCAGGCTGGGATTGAGTGGGAAAGTGTAGATGGGGAACAGGTAGAGACCGATGCCCCCTCTGAGATTTATGTGGCTTGTAACCAGCAGTTTCAAGGTATTATCCACTATCGCGATCCCTTGCGTCCAGAGAGCGATCGCCTAATTCACACTCTACAAAAGAGTTATGGCATTGATGTTCATTTGT
This sequence comes from Roseofilum reptotaenium CS-1145, assembly GCF_028330985.1. NCBI lineage: Bacteria > Bacillati > Cyanobacteriota > Cyanophyceae > Desertifilales > Desertifilaceae > Roseofilum > Roseofilum reptotaenium. The sequence goes on from NZ_JAQMUE010000067.1 coordinate 31,374, forward strand.
TAACGGGCGATCGCCCCCAACGAGCGGCTCAAGTGGCTCAGGAACTCCGTATTCCCACCACCCAAGTGTATGCCGAAGCGTTCCCCGATGATAAGGCTCGGATTTTGCGCGATTTACACCGTTCTGGGCGAACTGTTGCTTTTGTAGGAGATGGTTTAAATGATTCGGTTGCCCTCGCTTATGCGGATGTAGCAGTGTCTTTTGAACAGGGTTCAGAGATTGCTCGGGAAACGGCGGATGTGGTGTTGATGAATAATAATTTACTCGATTTACTCGAGGCGATTTCTATTGCTCGTCAAACCCGCAATCTGATCGATCAAAATATTGCGTTGGTGGTTGCACCTAATTTAGCGGCGTTGGGGTTAGCGTCGAGTGTGGGACTGCATCCTTTACTGGCAACTGCTATTCACAATGGATCGGCGATCGCTGCTGGAGTCAATAGTCTGCGTCCCCTTGTCGAGCATCAGATGACAGTTAAAAGTTAGGGAATAGGGAATAGGGGATACGCCATCGCTGTATCTCCATGTCGCTGTCGCTCTCTACTTTAAGATTGTTAACAATAGTTCTCATTAGTTGCAAAAATTCTGCTAGGCTATGGGCAGAAATCAACCTTTCTACATGGTCTTCTAACCCCTATGTCTCTGATTCATCTGGAAAAGTCCATCGTGACTTTTCATCTCAAGGAAATTCTCGAAGATGGACACGGTAATCATCCCCTATTCTGGGTTGGATTAGGCGTTTTAGTTTTAGCCCCTACTCTGTTACCCGATCCTCAACCGGTGAATCAACGGTTGAATAAAGAGGGAAGAACAGGAAAAACAGAAATGTCTTTATCTGAGTGGGTGGCTCAGGCACAGAAAAATAGAGTCGATGCTTGACAGTTAACGGTGACTGTCTACAACTCTCAAGTTAAAAGACAAGGGGCCCCTAGCCCCTTGTTTTGGTGAGTTTCTCCGAGTTTACAGCACCATCAAAACGATCCAAGAGGGCTGTAACTGAACCGTTAGGTTAGGAATTTGGGAGGGATTTGTTCTCAGTCTGGGCATGAACTTCCGCTTTGGCTTCAGCCGCAATATCCGCGAGGCTTTCGGCCGTTTCCGCTAGGGTGGATTTGGTCTTTTCATACCAAGTAACTCCCGTTTTAATGGTGGTTTTCAAAACCGGTTTGACCAACGGCAAAATGACAGGTGCAAGGGCAACGGTAGCGACTCCGACGACGATCGCCTTGGTGTTGGGGTTACGGGTGAGTTCGGCGACTCGCGATCTTAGTCCCATGCCTTCTTGATGCATCATTACCATAATTGAAGATCCTGTTGCTAAGTTGAAATAAAATGTAGCTCACATTCTCATCTATTATACCCTAATTGAGAAAGAAAAACCAGACCAATCAGAGGAGTAAGACGTTACTTAACGTTTCTGATGATCTGGGATATCCTGTAATTGATGTTGTGCCAACCTTGAAGTAGCCTTGAGTCAACCTAAACTCTTGCACAGTGGCAATCCTTTGTATCGACCCCTAACGGCTATCCTGTTGGGGGGACAGGCGATCGCCCATATCCTAGCCGGAAAAATTCATCGCCGAAATACGATGGAGCAGATGATTAACGTGGGGCCAGCATCGGTGGCGATCTCTGTGATGACGGCGGTTAGCGTCGGCTTCGTGTTCACCATTCAAGTTGCCCGTGAATTCATCAACTTTGGAGCCACTACTGCGGTTGGGGGCGTTTTGGCGATCGCCCTAGCCAGAGAACTCTCCCCCGTCCTGACTGCCGTCGTTGTTGCTGGGCGCGTCAGTTCCGCCTTTGCTGCCGAAATTGGAACCATGCAAGTGACCGAACAAATCGATGCCCTCTACATGCTCAAAACCGATCCCATCGATTACCTCGTCATTCCTCGATTAATCGCCTGTTGCTTAATGGTTCCCCTTCTGAGCCTCCTGTCCCTTGTCATGGGGATTGCCTCCGGTTTATTTATTGCCCAAGCTCAATACCGCATCCCCTACTCTGTCTTCCTCTCCTCCGTACAAAGCTTCATGACTCCTTGGGATGTCTTTAGCTCTGTGATTAAAGCCTTTATTTTTGGAGCCTTAATTTCTGTCATTGGCTGTAGTTGGGGACTCACCACCACTGGAGGTGCAAAAGGGGTGGGTAAATCCACGACTACCGCTGTAGTTATTTCTCTGCTCTCGATCTTCATGACTGATTTTGTCCTCTCTTGGATTATGTTCCAAGGTATGGGTACATCCTCAATTCAAGGGGTATAACCCTTCTCTAGAGCAACGATTTAGTCCATAAATCATGTTATCGGATTGGCTTTAAGCCATCTTGAGAACTTGATAAAAGATAGGGGCAAATTCGAGGGAGATGCTATTTACAAATCCTCAAAAATGCATTTTTTGCATATAGTCTATGTTTTTATTTCAATAAGTATTTTTTTCCGTAGTTTATCTTACAGAATATCCTAGATAATCTGGATATATACAAGTTATATCTTGGACAAAAAAGAATTGAAATTGTCTATAGCAAGGAATAAGTTAGTGAGAACAAGCAATTGACTTAGAGTCAATTGTTATCAGCTAATGGGACAGTTTTCTATAAGTCCTAAGTATTTCTTAATTGGCTATAGCAATCCTCTCTTCTATGGAGTACAGCTTGAAGCCCTAGACTCCAAGCAACATCAGCTATTGCCTGTTGCCTATTGCCAGCGCGAAGCGCTATATCACCCAGACTGCATAAGGAGAACACCAAAAATGTCACTAAAAGTCGAACTTCTGGAAGAGAGCTTTGAAAAAGTGAAGCCAGAAGCGAATGAATTTGTTGAGAGTTTCTATACATATTTGTTTACGGATAATCCGGACGCTAAACCGTTGTTTGAGCATACGGATATGAAGAAACAAAAGCAAATGCTTTTGCAATCTTTGGTCTTTACAGTAGAAAATTTGAAAAAGCCAGAAGAGTTAAGTAATGCACTTAAAGGCTTAGGGGCACGCCACGTTAAATATGGAGCCCTTCCTGCCCATTATCCCCTAGTTGGTGGGGCACTCTTGAAAACTTTTGAACAATACTTAGGGGATGATTGGACTCCTGAAGTCAAACAAGCTTGGATTGATGCCTATCAAGCGATTACCGATCTGATGCTTTCCGGTGCAGATTACGATAAAGCGGAAACCCAACTTTCTTAAGTCATGACCAGCAATTTGCAGCGGTTTCCTCTTCTGAAAAATATTCTTCAAGTCAAGACAGCTATTATTGCAGTGGTCGTTTTGTTACTGATTTGGGGAATTGCTGCGTTTGCCTTAGATCAACGTCAAATCTTTCTTCCGGGAGTGACATCAGACGGGCACACCTTAATTGAGGCTTCTTGTAGTTCCTGTCATGAAGGATTTAAACCGGTCAGTAATGAAACCTGTATGCGTTGTCATGAAGCAGAGTTAGTCAGTGATATTCACGGCCCGAAAAAGTTTCGCGATCCCCGTTGGGCAGAATACCTCAGTAATTTAGATGTGTTAACTTGCACTGCTTGTCATGCGGAGCATGTCCATATGTTTGGTCGCGGGGTTCACCTGAAACCAGATTTATGTATGGCTTGTCATGAAGGAGTCATTACTGGAGATATTCCCAGCCATAAAGGGTTTGAACCAGATGGCTGTTGGACAGCAGGATGTCATAATTTTCACGATCATCGCTCGATTTCAACGGGTTTTTTGCGGGAAAACTTGAATCAACCCATCCTATTACCGAAGCCAGAAATGCCGAATTTAGAAGTCACTTTAACCGAAAGTAAACCCCCTAAACCTGATTTGGGTGAGGAGTTTCTGGAGGGGAGAGGATGAGAAGAAACAGCATTTTTCTGATGGTATGGCTATGGTCTGTGGTGATATTGTGGGGTTGTAATGGGGCGATCGCCTCCCCAATCTCCGCCGAGCGAGTAACAGAAATTACTCAGCAATGGGAAAACAGTGTTCATGCTCTGGCGGATGTCAACTGTTCCACTTGTCATCAAGAGAGCCAAACGAAAACCTTGGTGGTGCGTCCTAACCAAGAAAGTTGCCAAAGTTGCCATCAGCAACAGGTGGATACATTTCTGCTCGGTAAACATGGTATTCGCACGGCTGAAGGACTGTCTCCTTTAACGCCAAAGATGGCGCACTTACCGATGAAAGCCTCTGCTCAGGAACAGTTCATGGGGTGCAATACCTGCCATGATGTCCATCAACCTGACACGTTTAAGGCTTCTGTAGACTCCTGTCTGCAATGCCATGATGATACCCATTCTCTCAATTATGGGGACTCGAAACATGGTTCTCTGTTTGCCGCATCGGTTAGACTGCCTCGCCCGAGTCCGGATCTGGTGACCTGTGCAACCTGCCATTTACCTCGCACAGTCAATGAAAATACCAATTCGGTGTTTGTGAATCACAATAACACTTACACTCTGCTTCCGCGCGATCGCATGGTGAAGGATGTTTGTATGAATTGTCACGGCTTGGAATATTCCTACAACAGCATCTTTGATGATCAGTTGATTGAGGGCAATTTTCACCATCCCCCTCAGCAAGATTTAGACACGCTGAAATTGGTTAGAGCGCTAGAAGAAAAGCGAACCGCTTCAGACTCTGAATAACAGATTTGTTCACCTAATGGAAAACCGACTATGCTTATCCTCAGAACTTGGATACGTTCACTTAAACTGAAAACCATTAGCTTATTCGTTTTAGCGACAGCTATTTGTCTGACTGCTGTTTCTTGTGCTGGAGGAAACAGCAATAGTTCGACTCAAACCAGTGGTATTGATCCTGCTCTTGTCGTTGATTATATCCATGCTGTGGCGGAATCTGACCGTACTGCCTACACCAAGCATGTGGTTAACCGGCTGAAAACACTCGAAGGACAAGAGAAATCCAATGGAGTCGTTCCCGCAGAAGCAACGGAAGCTTGGCAAGAAGCCGATGGTATTCCTTTACCCGCACAAATGTTCCGTTTAGGTGCAGAACTGGCTTCTGAACAAGGTACATTCACGTATGGTTTGATTTCTCCTTGGAATATTAATGATGCTCAAGCTCCTAGAGGTGAGTTTGAAGAAGTGGGGATGCAAACCGTTATTGATACGGGTGAACCCTATAAAGATTATCGAGAAATTTCTGGTCAACAATATTACTCTGCTATTTATCCCGATGTGGCGATCGCCGAAGCCTGCGTCACCTGTCACAACGATCATCCCATCCATAAAGAACGTTATCCCGATAAAATCTTTGAACTGGGAGATGTCATGGGCGGTGTCGTAATTAACTTACCCCTTGAAGGAACTTAATCCATTTCTTTTTTTTAGGTTTGATTTAGGGAGGAATGCAACGTTTGTATTCTCTCCCTTAATTTCAATGTAGCTTATCCACAATGAAACCCAAGTTTTCCACCCTCATCCTCTTAACCGTAATTTGTGCTATTCTGCTCACCCCTTTTGTTTTCAGTCCTAACTATATCCCCGTCCTCCGCTTAAATGACTTTGATCTCTATTTAGCCTTTCAGAGCGAACTCTATAAGCAAATTACGGGATATTTATCCCTATCTTTTGTGCTACTAGAAATGGCGCTAACCCTCCGTAAACGAGGAAGAAGCTGGAAAGTAAAAATCAAGGTTCCGGGCAGTATTCAGCTCTGGAGAAGCCTACATGTTTTTCTAGGCATTGCCTTAGTGGGTAGTACATTTATCCATACTATCGGGGTGCGAGGTTTGAATTTTAATGCCATTTTCCTATGGGTCTTTTTCTTGGTCACCTTATCCGCTTTAGTCGGGGTAGTTGCTGAAACTGGAATCATAGAATCTTCCCAGCGTTATTTCCGATTTAGTTTATCTTCTACTCCTGGCAATACCGGCATTTCTAAAGGAGTTTTGATTCGCAATTTACGAGGAATTTGGCTAACCAGTCATATCATTTTAGTCAGCATGTTTTTAGTTATGCTAGTCTTTCATATCATCATTGCCTACTATTATCAATAATGCCGATTGAGACGATCAAACAAGTTATTTTGGGATTAGTATTGATGGCCGTATTTGCTTACTTCTTTCTGCTACCCAAATCTCCTGCGTTACTGCCCTCTAGTTTAACCGGCTTGCAGCAACTTAAAGCCAGTGTCCAAATTGCTGTTCCCTATCGTATTGCGCTCAATAATTCTTTACCGACAGTGATTGAATTTTATGCCGATTGGTGTACTACCTGTCAAGCTATGGCTCCTACAGTTTGGCAGATTGAAAAAGAGTATGAACATAAAATAAACTGGGTGATGATTAATATCGATCGCCCAGAATATACCCATCTTATTGAAGAATATAACGTGCAAGGTGTCCCTCAGTTTATTTTCTTCAATACTCAACAAGTTGTTCAGGAAATTCTAATTGAAAAAATTCCTTCATCTCTACTGGTTGAACAAGTTCGTTTATTACTAAATTTTGATGATACATCACCCAATCAGGAGCTGAGATAAACTTGACTAATCCATGGGATTAATGGGGAACATTTAAGGCTCCTGTGTGTCTTAACCAATCTTTTTGATCGTCAGTCAATCCTTGGGCATCCGTAAATGTTGCTCCCATGAATTCGCAGTTAATGAATTGAACATCTTTCCAAATCGTCCGTTCTAAATTGGCATCCTGGAAACTGGTTTCAACCAACTTGACTTCATCGAATAAAGCGGATTCTAGATCGGTAGACAAGAATGAACAGTGTTCTAAAACACTATTGGTAAAGGATGCATTGATACATTTAGCTCCTAAGATCTCTGTATCTTTCATCTCAAGAGATCGAAAATCAACTTCACACAAATTTGTAGATACAAGACTAGAGTTATGTACCTTGCTCCTTAGAAAAATGGATCGATGTAAATTGGCTTTTTCTAAATTAGCATCTATCAAGAAACTGTCACTTAAATCTGCATTTTCTAAAATAGCCGAGTGCAAAACTGATTCAGTAAGATTACACTGTGTCAACTGAGAAGAAGTCAGATTAACTTGGGTTAAATTGGCAGAATTTAAATTAGCTTTCTGAGCTTTAATTTTTCTCAGATCTGACTTATAAAAATCAGCATCAACACCATTCAAGTGATCTAAAGTTGCACCATAAAGTTTCGTATAACGAGCATCAATCGATCGGCAATTGGCACTGTTTAAACAAGCTCCATTGAGTTCAGCACGGAATAATTTAGCACACACTAAATTAGTTTCGGTCAAATTGGCTAACATCAAGTTGGCTTCAGAAAAGTTTGTCCCTTGACAAAAGGCTCTAGATAAATTTGCCCCCCGTAGATAGGCTTGACTAAAATCACCATCATCAAGGATACAACCCTCGAGATTAATCCGGCTTAATTCAGCCCTAACAAAAGATTCTCCGTCCTGGAGTTGGTTGATAACTTCTTCGGCTGTGAATAAACTCATAAAATTAAGGTAATAGATGACAAAACTTAACTTCTAGCTTATCGCTTAATTGCCCGTTTTTGCTACTTCTGTCATCCTGAATACAACCGGATCTTCTCAAACCAGTAAGGTAGACAATAAGAAAACCCTTTGATCATTCTTGAAACTGTTAAGATGAATACGCCTTTGATCCGGTTCTTTGGCTCGATCCAGTTTGCTGTTCCCCTTCTGGCTAGTATTGTTGCTATTTTAATCGGAGCGACAATTTATGAGTCTCAAGTGGGCTCGACTGTCGTACAACATCTGATTTATAAAAGTCCTTGGTTTGGGATCTTGATGTTCCTGCTGGCAGTCAATTTATTCATTTCGGCACTCACGCGCTATCCTTGGCGAGGCTTTCGTAAAGCGGGATTTGCTTTAACTCATATTGGACTGGTTTTGATTATTGTAGGCTCGGCGGGAGTTATTCACTTGAGTTTGGAGGGAATGCTACCGTTAAGAGAAGATCTAGCGGGCAATAATCAGATTCGGGTTGAGGGAGATTTATTAGAAGTGATGACTCCTGAAGGCGAAACTGAACAACGGGATATTTTTATCCGTCCTGATGGCTCTATTTCTCCTTCTTCAGTTCTCGGACTTTCTTTGTTAGGTTATGCGGAAAATACGGTGAAAACCGTTCACTTTAAGGAAGGAGGAGCCACGGATAACGTGGCTTTGAAGGTGCGGTTAACCAGTGCGCGAATGTCACAAGAGGTGGAACAATGGTTAGGGTTTGCACCCCTACCTTATCGTAGGGTAAGTTTGGGGCCGGCTGAGTTGGTGCTGACGGTTGTGGAGAGTGAGGAAGCAGCGCAAGAGAAGGTTGCGACACTGGCTGATACTTCAGAGGGGAATTATTTTCAGGCGATCGCCACTTCATCCGGTAAACTTTATTATGCTACCCATTCCTCTCAAGGCTTCCAATCCGGTATTCTAAAACTGAATGAACCGATTGCACTCGGTTGGGCAGACTTTGAGATTACCCTAGAAGAGCAGCTAACCCATGCTCAGATTGACCGTCAAATTGTACCGGTTGGCGATCGCACCGTGCAAGGCACTCCCGCTATCCTAGTCAAAACAGAAACAGGAACCCAAACCTGGCTACCTTGGGGAGAACCTACCACTATTCCTGTACCCGATGGGGAAATTTTAGCAGCATTTACGCCTAAACTTTTTTCCCTTCCCTTTCAAGTGGCGTTGCAAGACTTTATTGTAGAGCGCAATGAAGGTTCTGATAGCGTCGCCATGTGGACAAGCAAAATCCAAATTCAAGACCCTCATCAGCATATTAGCAGCGATCGCACCGTCTGGATGAACCACCCCACCTGGTATCAGGGATGGAAAATCGCTCAAGCCTCCTGGAACCCTGGAGATTTACGCCAATCTACCCTACAAGTGAAACGCGAACCTCTGTGGATAACCCTACTCACTTGGACAGGTTCAGCCCTTGTCGTTGTCGGTATTGGTACAATGTTCTATGGTAAGGCCATTCACAAAAGCCTCACCCATTATCCATCACCCGTCATTAATTTAGGAGAAAATTAAGCAACTTTTACTGTTACTCTTGGGTTGTATGGTGAATATCGATCTGCTCTACCAACGACTGGGCATTACTGCTAATCAACTCCTAGAGTTTTCCCAAAATAACCAGATTATTGAATTCGCTTTGTTTGGCTCGATTTTGCGAGATGATTTTCAACCCAATAGTGATGTTGATATACTGGTTACCTTTGCGCCAAAAGCGAAAGTTAGCCTTTTACAGTTTATTGGCATAGAACAAGATCTATAGCCTTTCTCGAATTAATGAGGTACAGTAGAATGGGAGAGTAACAAATGGGTAAATGAAAGCATACTCAATTGATCTACGTCAGAAAATAATTGACACCTACTATAACCAACCGATTTCACAGAGGCAATTAGCTACAAGATTTTGTGTGGCTTTGAGTTTGGTGCAGAAATTGCTTAAACAATATCGATTGACTGGTAATGTAGCTCCCCAACCTCATAGAGGAGGAGTAAAACTGAAACTCAAGGAAGAATAATTAATTATACTTGGTGAATTAATTGAAGCAAATAATGGTGCAACGCTCGATGAACTCTGTATTCTGCTGGAGAAGAAAACTCGAGTAAGGGTGAGCCAAGCGACCATGGGAAGAATGACAAAAAGACTGAATTTTACCTGGAAAAAAACACTATTTCCGTCAGACAAAGACAGTGAGAGAGTACAAAAGCTCAGATGTGAATTTAGGGAAGAAATCAGACAGATAAAGGCTGAGGACATGAGCTTCATAGATGAATCAGGGGTGAATTTAGGATGAGTGCGCCGATATGCTCGTTCACAAAAAGGAAAAAGGGCGCTGGGAGCTAAACCGAGTAAACGAGGTAGAAATGTGTCGATAATAGCGGCAATATCTCTACAAGGTAAGGTTACCCACGTCAATTTGTTAGGGGGCACAGATGGCTTAACACTTGAAGCATTTATTATCCGAAAATTAGTGCCGAAACTATGGAAAGGGGCAGCGGTGTTCATGGATAATTATAGTATTCATAAGGGAGAAGAAGTGGAAAATGCCATTGATGGAGCAGGAGCTAGGCTAATCTATTTACCTCCCTATTCTCCCGATTTTTCTCCCCTTGAAAATTGCTGGTCAAAGGTGAAGCAAATTCTCCGTAGTGTCGGAGCTAGAACTCACAAGGCATTAGATAGTGCCATCGAAGAAGCCTTCAGTCAAATTTCTAAGCAAGATTTTCATAACTGGTTTACACATTGTTGTTATTGTACCTCATCTATTTGAGAAACGCTATAAATACTTCCGAACAAAATAGTCAAGATCTGGAGTCTCTAAACCCTCAACTTTGGCTTGTTCATCCCAGCAACGAAGTTTAATACTATCGAGAGCATAAGGTTGTGCGACAAATGCTTGAGCGTCTTCTGGAGAGAACACACCTCCTTGGATGATTAAGCTCTGTTGGGAAGCCCGGGAAAGTTGACTCAAATATTTGGGATCGACTGCACAAAGATAGCGTTTTGCTTCAACATGGAGATGGATAGGTTCTGTGATAGCGGGAGGAAAGAGCGATCGCAAAACCGGCAAAGCACAATATTCATGGCGGAAATTAGAAATACACGATTGATAGAACTGATCTTTAATTGACTCAATGATGATACCCTTGACATCAGAGGTGCATGAAAAGTTAATATCATGGAAAATCAGCAGATAGAAACCACTAAACCTCAAACTCGCTTACGAGTAGCGGTTGTCGCCTTATTTGTCATCGAAACCGAAGTGTTACTGATTCATCAGATGACGTTCCCAGAACCTGACTGTTGGGACTTACCAGGGGGAGGCATTGAACCCCACGAACCTATTCGGGAAGCTCTACGACGAGAAGTTAAAGAAGAGACAGGAATAGAGAACTTTGAAATCGATGATCTATTGACAATAGCCGAAAGTTTCTTTCCCGAAGGAGGCGATCGCGTCCTCCATACGATTAACATTATCTACCAATGCTCACTTCCAAGTAAACCCACCCATCTCCATAGCGATGAATCCGAAATTGGCCCCAAAGGCATTCAATGGGTCGATATGGCTTCTGTGTCTCAAAAATCCTGCTCCACTCGCTGCTGGCAAGCCCTACAAGTTCTGGGCGCTGGTGAGTAGAGACAGGGGGAATAGGCGATCTCCCGATCCCCCATCTTCCCCATCCCTCAACATGAAATCAAGTTAATTGATTCATAACCCATTATCTCCTAACCCATAACCTGGGCTTAGTCTTTCTCTGGTATGACTATCTAAGCATTCAGGATGGGTGAATTATGAGTAAACGAGTCATTGTCGTGCTATTAGATGGCTTGCGTTTTGATGTGGCTGTTTCCTCAATGGGTTACTTGGGCCATTTAGTGGAAACCCTCCAAGCCAGTCTGTATCAAGTCCGAGCTGAACTACCGAGTTTATCCCGGCCCCTCTATGAAGTGCTATTGACCGGTACACCGGTTTCCGTCAATGGTATTGGAGCCAATGATGTGGTGCGTCTGTCCCATCAGCAAAGTGTGTTTCATTTGGCAACGGAAGCTGGCTTAACTACCGCAGCAGCCGCCTATTCGTGGTTTAGCGAACTCTACAATCATGCTCCGTTTGTTCCCCAGCGCGATCGCGACCAGCATAATATCCATAACCCCATCCAACATGGGCGCTTTTATTGGGAAGATTCTTACCCTGATTCCCATCTGTTTGCTGATGCCGAAATGCTCAGGCAAGCTTATAATCCTGACTTTTTCCTTGTCCATTCTATGGGAATTGACCATGCGGGACATGGCTATGGCTCGGATAGTAAAGAGTATCGCGGTTATGCCTTCCTAGCCGATAGTCTACTGTCCCACTATATTCCCCTTTGGCGGGAAGCCGGTTATACCCTTCTCATTACTGCCGATCATGGTATGAATCCTGACGGTCACCATGGAGGAACTCTACCGGATGTGCGGGAGGTTCCCCTATTTACGATCGGGACTGACTCGAATGGGGAGGCAACTGAGCCGATATCCCAATTGGCGATCGCCCCTTTAATCTGCACTCTATTGGACATCTCGCCCGCACCAGCGATGCTCAAATCTGCACAAGCTTTATCCCTCACCGCTTCTTAAACCCATTTGATTATTCCTACTTTCAGGAGAACCTCATGCATTATCGATTCAATCCACAATTGAGTTCTAGAGTCACAAAAGTTACTCATTCTGCTTTAGTATTGGCGATCGCCGGACTTGCTTCCTGTGCTTCTAACGTGGAAACCACAACGACTGCTGGGACTACCGCCACCAGAGCTGAAGGCAGTTGTCCTGCCATTACCCTCGCTGATGCCCAAGGCATTGGTGAAGGAAAATATCCCCAGCAATACGACTTACAGAACTATGAAGCCGAAACGGGATGTGAGATGGCTTTCGTCGCTAACCCAGAAATTGAGGATCTCAATGGGGAAATTCAAGGCAACGCTGACCTCCCCTCCATAGATGAAAGAATCCCGAACGAGCCATTAGTTGTCGTTCCCTATGAAGAAATTGGTCAATATGGGGGCATCCTAGCTGGACTCTCCAAAGCCACAGAATCTGGAACTTCAGACCTGCTCTCTACTCGCCATGTGAACCTCTTCCGCTATTCCGACGACCTAAAAACCTTAGTTCCCAATATCGCTCGCGACTTTGAATGGAACGATGATTACACCGTTCTCACGGTTTATCTACGAGAAGGACACAAGTGGTCAGATGGCGAACCCTTCACGGCTGAAGATATTGTCTTTTGGTATAACAACGTCCTAGCGAATAAAACCCTATACTCGAATGGTATCCCCGATCGCTTCCTCGTCAACGGCCAACCCATGGCAGTAGAAGCGGTTAATCCCACCACAGTTACCTTTACTCTCTCCCAAGCCAAACCCGGTTTAACTTCCTTATTTGCCACCGACTACGCTCAACCGTTTCTACCCAAACATTTCTTAGGCAAATACCACCCCGATATTGACTCCAATGCTGAAAAGAACGCCAAAGATGATGGCTTTGAAAGCTGGGATGAAGCGTTTAACTTCTACTATGGCAGCAGTGACTGGAAAGATGTCCCCTCTCCTCTGCTCAAAGATACAGCTAAAGCCAATAGCTTAGAGCGAGCAGTAATGCCGACTTTAGAATCCCATATTGTCATTGCCGATACCGCAGAAGGTCGGCGTTTGGTGGCGAATCCCTATTTCCATCAAGTTGATACTACGGGACAACAACTCCCCTATATCAGCAGGATTGATGAGGTGTATGTGCCAGAGAAGGAAGTCCAGAACTTAAAACTCTCCAATGGGGAAGTGGTGTATAAATCTCAAGCTGTATTTGCTGAAGATTTGCCCGTATTGCAACAAAATGAAAGTAAAGGGAATTATAGTGTCAATCCCGTTCCCACTGTAGGGGAATCTATGGTGGTCTACTCCTTTAATGTCAACCACAAGGATGAAGGCTTGCGAGAGATTTTTGACGATCTTCGCTTCCGTCAAGCTGTCAGTCATGCCATGAATCGTGAGGAGATGAACGAGTTGGTGTATTTTGGGTTAGCTACTCCCGCCCAATATACAGGCATTGACCCGAATACAGTGGATTTTATCACGGAGGAGCAAAAGACCTATTTAATTGAATATGACCCAGATAAAGCCAATGAACTGCTTGATGAGATGGGGTTAGTCGATGCCAATGGGGATGGAAAACGCGATCGCCCCAACGGTCAGCCCTTAGTGATTAATTTACAATTTGCTACCCAAGGTGGTGCAGTCAAACTGCATGAACTGTTTGTCCAATATCTTGATGATGTGGGCATTAATATGCAGCTCAAGGAAGTCACCTCCGATGAATATCGCGCCAGTCAAGCGTCTAATGATTTGGATATCATGACCTGGACAAAAGCCTATACCTCAGCGTTTGTAGCGGGTTCGCGGGAACCCTTCTTCCCTCCCTTTGGTGACTATTTTAGCCTTACCAACGGTCATCTCTGGGCTAAATATATTGAAACCGATGGCGCTGAAGGCTTGGAACCTCCCGAATGGGTGACCGAGTTGGATCAAGCTTCCACGGAGTATCAGAAGTATACGTTGGGGACACCGGAATCCAATCAACTCGGTAAGCAAATCGTCGATTTACTGCAATCCGATCTGCTGTTTATCGGCACGGTAGGGAATCCTGCCGAACCTGTTTACCATCGCAATGATTTAGGTAATTTCCAGGAATTTACTGCCAAATCCTATGACTATTACTGGGCTTATCCCTATCGTCCCAGTCAATGGTTCTTGAAGTAGAGCGCTACGCGCTGGTAATGGAGAAACGCTAAAAAGTGGGTTTCTGACAGAAACTCGCTTTCTAAATTCTACCCGTTCTCTATACCTGATGTCTTATCTCAAGAGAGGCGTTTTTACACGCAAGGGAGCCACTAACCCATCAAATTCTTGATGGGTTAGTGGC